>NZ_JBEXUS010000042.1:0-67120 GCF_040614455.1 Nocardia sp. NPDC005978 | reverse complement strand
TCGACCGTGTCCGAAGGGACGTTCCAGCGGCCACCGGTATTTCCCCACATCGCTGCCGCTCAGCGTGCGGGAGAGATCTCCGCCGATCACGTGCAAGCGATCGTGAAGGTCCTGGACCGGATCCCCGCCAGCGTGGAACCGAAGCTCAAGGAACTCGCCGAGAAGACGTTGACCGACTTCGCGTGCGTCGGTGACCCCAAAGGCGTGACCCAAGCCGGTATCCGAGTCCTGGCCTACGCCGATCCGGATGGGGTGTTGACCGCGGACAAGGACCGTCAGCGGATGCGCGGGATCTGCATCGGGCGCCAGCGCGCGGATGGGATGTTCCCTATTTCGGGGTTGCTGACTCCGGAGTTGGGTGCGGTGTTCCTGCCGATGTTCGCCAAGTTCGCCCGCCCCGGCATGTGTAATCCCGATGATCCCGAGAGCCCGCACACGACCGCGCAACTCGGGATCGACACCGAAACCGAGACTGACGACAGTGACGCCGATGCTGCGACCGTCGCTGCTCGGAACGTGTTGCGGGCTGCTGCCAAGCGTGATCACCGCTCCGAAGCGCAGCGCAATCACGATGCGTTGCTGCGGTTCCTGCACCCGGACATGGGACCGACCAAGCTCGGGTATCACCGGGGGCTGCCGGTGTCGACCGTGGTCACCATGCGGTTGACGGACCTGGAGCAGCGTACCGGGCTCGCTACCACGAATACCGGTGGCACGCTCTCGATCACCGAAGCGATCAAGTTGGCCGCGCGTTCGACCCCGTACCTGGTGATCGTGGATGCCAACGGCCGCCCCCTGCACCTCTCACGCGGTCAACGCCTGGCCTCGGTAGAACAGCGCCTCGCACTCACCGCGGTCGAACGCGGGTGCACCCGCCCCGGATGCGACGCCCCCGCCACCCGCTCCGCGGTCCACCACATCAAAGAATGGGCCGATGGCGGCGAAACGGACATCGAGAACCTGACCTTCGCGTGCGATGCCTGCCACGCCCAGGTCAACACCGGCCCGAACGGCTGGAAAACCATAGTGATGCCCGAGGATTCGGAGCATCCGGGCAAAACCGGGTGGATATCCCCACCCCATATCGACCCAGCCCGCAGACCACGCGTGAATTTCAGTCATCACCCGCGTGTGCCGAGTCCTTCGGGTGTGCCGGGTATTCCGGCGCGGCGACTCTGCTAGAGCGCTGCCCTCCAGCCGGAACCCAAACCCCAAACCCCAACCCCAAGGGCTGAGAGCGGCATCGGTGTTCACTCCAGTGGCCGACGTAGCCCGAACCCGCACGCGCCGTGCGTCTTCCAGCGGGGTTCGGGAGGACAAGCAAGTACAACGCGGCAGTGCTGGTTACCTCGCCTGCCGTACCCGACCTCGGCTCCCCAGCTGGGAGCGCTTTCGTCCTTCCAGCGTGGCTGGATGGCCGTGGGAACCTTCTCGAGATCTACTGACAAAGATCCGTCATCGTTCAATGCCGGTACTGCCTCAGGTGGTGATTGTGGTGAGCGGTAGTCGATTCGAGGGTCGCTTGTACCCCCGCTGGTGGTGGATCACGTTTATCGGCCCGGTAGGGCTGGTACCGCCGTCGAGGCTCCCAACCCGGCTACGCTGCTACTCCGTTATCCAGGCTGCTTTGCCCCGGGAGGGCCGGAACCGCAGCCCGACCCTCCCCACCGCACTCCGCTGGTTCTCGTTATCCAGGCTGTTCTCCTTGTGGGGCTGGGACCGCAGCTTGCCCGCGACTGATCCCCGCTGGTTCTCGTTGTCCAGGCCGCTCTCCCAGAGGGGGCTGGAACCGCAGCCCGACCCCCCAACCGCCCCCGCTGGGTGTCTCGTTATCCAGGCTGCTCTTCCCCGGCAGGGCTGGAACCGCAGCCCACCCACCCAATCGCACCCCGCTGGTTCTCATTATCCTGTCGTCTCTCAACCCAGCCGGTCTCCCAACGCTCCGAATAACCCTCGCCCGCGCCCTCGAAAGGTGCCCACGAAAGCCTTCCCCCGAAAACGCAAGAATCACAACGCTCCTGCGGAAGCCAAAGTCGGGCACGGCACCCAACTCGACCCCGCTACCTGCTTTACCCTGCTCTCCCGAACCCCGCTGGAACGCAACGACACCACTCTCACCCTGCTACGAAGGCCACGGACTCACGCCCAACACATCCCGATGAATCCGCTCCACAACATCCCCCACACCCCACCCCACATCGATCCGAACCTCATCGACAAACCCCAATGGCTGCCACCCGTGATACCACCCCGCCATTTCCACAGCCCCGAACTCCCCCGCCTGCTTTCGCCCCGCATGCCGAACCAGCGTCTCTTCGAACGTCAGATCAAAACTGTAGTGAAACGCGAACTCCGCACGCCCCGACAGCCTTTCGAGCATGCCCCCGTAATGCCCGACACTGAGAATGCCCTCGACTACAACAACCAACCCCCGCTCGAGCCCGAACCCCGCGATACGCTCTATCAGCTCGACGTTCCCCCCGGACGGAGTGTCGTACTCCCGCAACATATGCCGCCGAACGATGTCCTGTGGCACGAGCAGACACCGCCCTCGCGGAAAGAGTCGCTGCACCGCACTCGCGACCGTCGACTTACCTGATCCCGAGTTGCCGCGGATCACCACCAGAATGCTCACGCGCGAGATCGATTCGTCAGAGCGTGCGTGAGTTTGGCGAGAAAGCGGGGCAGGTGCGGGTCCGAGTCGGGAACCGGCGTGAATGGATGCCAACGCCCGGAGCTGAATTCGGCGGGGTCGAGTGGGTAGGGAGTGGCCCGGTCGCCTCGGATGACATGCCAGAGGGTGATGTCGGTGTGGGGCGCCGGCAGCAGAACGGGGGTGACGGTGAGGAAGAACGGCGCAGCGCCGACCACGTCGAAGTCGGCGGTCAGGTTCAGTTCCTCCCGCGCTTCACGGCGGGCGGCGGTCAGTGGGTGTTCGCCGGGATCCACGTGGCCGCCCATGGGCAGGTCCAGGCCGGATTTCAGGTGCCGGCCCAGGAAGATGGATTCGGCGCCGGGATCGACGAGTACGGTGTAGACCACCAGGTGCGGCGACGGTGTGGCCGGTGGGATGCGGCGGTGGATGTCGTCCGTCGATGCGAGCCAGATGAGAGTTTGTGCGATATGGGCTTTTTCGCGATCGTCCCAGGGTTCGATGGCGGTGATGAGCTCGGCTACAGCGGCGGTAGGGGCAAGCATGACCGAATACCGTACTGCTCGGGTCCGACAGGTTTCGGCTGCCGGATGATCGGGCGCGTCAGCGGATGGCCACGCGTGCGCCCGCCGCCTCCAGTTTGTTCCTGGCGTTCTGGGCCGCGTCCTGACTGACCGCTTCCAGCACGGGCTTGGGCGCGGATTCGACCAGGTCCTTGGCTTCCTTGAGGCCCAGTCCCGGGATGAGTTCGCGCATTGCCTTGATGACCTGAATCTTCTTGTCGCCGAAGGATTCCAGGATGAGATCGAATTCCGTCTGCTCTTCGGCGGTATCCGCTACCGCGGTGGCGCCGTCACCGGCCGGTGCCGCGATGGGCACGGCGGCGGATACGTCGAATTGATTCTCGAAAGCTTTGAGGAATTCCGAAAGCTCCAGCAGCGTCATGTCTTTGAAGACGGTGAGCAGTTCTTCGATGGTCATCTTGGCCATGATGTACCCCTTGCAGCGCTGACCAGGCGGTACATCAATCATAGGCGCCGATTCCGCGCGGTGGCGCGGCATCGGGTCTCAGTTCGGCACGGAGGCCAGCGTGCCCAGGTAGTCGCGCTCGGCGGGCGAGAGCGGTCGCGGGGCTCCATCGCCGATGGTGACCAGTGTGGAAGTCGCTGCGAGATACGACAATTCCCCGTCGCGGATTTCATGGGTCAGGGTGAAGGAGCTGGTTCCGATGCGGGATACGGCGGTGGTCACCGTGACCGGTTCGGAGCGGAAGACCAGCGGCATGCGGTAGGTGAGGCGCTGATTCGCGACCACCACTCGCCAGTCGTCCGAGCCGTGCCGGGCGAGCAGGTCCGCGCGGGCCTCGTCGAGGTACTGGGCGAAGACCACGTTGTTCAGGTGCTGTAGCGCGTCCATATCGGTGCGCCGCAGTTGTATGGCGTAGGTGTGCATCAGGCGCTCAGCTCCTCGAGCATGGCGCGTTCCTCGTCCTGGAGCGGACGCGAGCGCTGGTTGACCGTGTCGAAGGCGACGAGTGTGCAGGTGGCGGTCGAGTACAGCACGTCCTCGTCGCGGATTTCCTGCACGAGGGTGAACGACGATCCGCCGAGCTTGGACAACCAGGTTTCCACCCGCACGGGGTCGGGCCGGTAGCGCAGTGGCTTCACGTAGTCGATGTCCATCTGCGCGACCACGCACGCTCCCGCGAGTCCCCCTCGCTCCCGGAAGACGTTGATCCGGGTTTCCTCCAGGTAGCGCAGGTGAACGGCATTGTGCACATGTCCGTCCGAGTCCATGTCGGACCACCGCAGGGGGCATAGGTAGAGGTGTCGGGCCATGGGGCATTCTTACCAAGCCCGGTGTCGGCTGTCCCGGACAGGTACGTCAGCGCGGGTGCAGCACGACCGGCAGGGCCGAGGGCGAGAGCACGAAATCCCGGTTCGAGGCGCGCACTCGATACCCGGCCACCGGTGTGGGCCGCCACCTGTTCAGCAGGGCTGCCGACGCCAATGCGATTTCCAGCATGGCGAAGTGATCGCCCAGGCATCGGCGCCGCCCGACGCCGAAGGACAGGCTGGCGAGCTTGGCCGTCTCCTCGGCGTGCTCGGGATCCCATCGCGATGGGTCGAAAGCGTCGGGGTCGCGGAAATACCGGGCATCGTGCTGCACCATGTACGGGCTGAACATGATCGGTGAGCCCGCCGGGATGGTCAGTTCGCCGATCGTGATGTCCGAGGTGGAGTTGGCGGCGCTGATCCACGGTCCCCAGTAGCGGATCACTTCCGCCACAATCTGTTTGAGGTACGGCAGGCGCGGCAGATGCTCGGGACGGACATCGCTCGCGCCGATGACGGCGTCGAGTTCGGTGTACAGCCGGTGCGCGACCTCCGGATGCCGCACTACTTCGTGCCAGAGCCAGCCCGCGAGTGAGGCCATCGATCCCACGCCGCCGGCGAGCATGAGGATCGCTTCGTCGATGATGTGTTCGTCGTCCAGGGTGGCGCCGGTCTCGGCGTCGGTGTGCCGGATGAGCGCGGAGATCACGTCGTTGAAATCCTGGTCGCGACGGCGGTATTCGGCGATGACCGCACCGACCGCACCACGCAGGTGGTTCGCCTTGCGCTGCCAGCGATGGTTGGCGAGGACGCGCAGGCGACGGATTCGGGGCGGGAGCGCGGTGCGCACGATCACCTGGCTCAGCAGCCACGGCACGCTGTCGCGGATCTCGCGGCGGGCGGCGGTGCCGAAATCGGCTTGGAACAGGGTGGAGGACACGGTGTCCAGCACCAGTCCGTGTGCTTCGTCCATGAGGTTCAGTCGCTGCCCCGCGGGCAGTCCCGCCGACCAGGCATTGGCGATATCGGCTGCGGCCTCGGCGTATTCGGCCAGGCGCGTCTGCCGCAACGAGGGCGCGATCATGCGGCGGCGGAGTTTGTGTTCTTCCCCGCGCAGCACGTTGACCGAGCCGCCCGCCACATCGGCGATGGCTTCGCGCAGGTCCTCTCGATCGAATTCGGCCGGTCCGAGCTGGACTTCGCGCACGAGTTCGGGGGTGGTGAGCAGATAGCCGTTCTTGCTGCCGAAGCGCACACGCACGATGGGACCCAGGCGCGGTAGAGCCCGGACGAAGCCGGGTGCGTCACTCAGCGCTCGCACGCTGTGCCCGAGGATCGGCAATTCGCCCGGCGCGGCGGGGATTTCGGCCAGCGAACGCGGCAACGGCAGCGGGGCGGCGGGCTCGGCTGCCTGCCGGTACGTCTCCACCAGGGCGTCGATGTGCCGCGATTGCCGCACCGAATTCCGCTGCTCCGCCAGCACGCCGCGCATGTCCGTCACGGCGGTGCGGTCGGCGGCCAGTTTGGCGATGGTCTCGATCAGGCCGGTGACCGAGGCATCGGGTGTGCGCACGCCACCGCCCGCGGGCACGGTTTCGTCGAGTGCGGGATCGCAGTAGATGATCGGCAGTCCGGCGGCCACGGCTTCCAGCAGCACCATGCCCTGGGTGTCGAAGCCGTCGGACGGGAACAGCAGGGCGTCCGCCGTCGTCATCGCGCGCAGGCATTCGGCCTGGGTCGCACGGCCGTGCAGTCGAATTCGCTCGGTGAGCCGGTGCGAGACGATGACGCCCGCTGCCGCGCCGCGCAGGTCGCCGTCGCCGTAGACGTCCAGGGTGCAATCGTCCGAGCGCCGGACCGCCTCGATGGCTTCCAGCAGTCGTTTCTCCGCCGAGAGTCGCCCGCACCAGATCAGCCGCAGTGGCCCGCCGGCCGGGCGTTCGGAGGGCACGAGATCGTCGAGCAGTGCGTCGTCCACGCCATTGGAGATCACTCGGATCGGGCGGGTGAGTCCGTGCCGCCGCAGCAGATCGGCGAAGTGCCCGGTCGGGGTGATCACTCGATCCGCTGCCTCGGCCTGCCCCACGATGGTCCACCAGGCGTGGCGCGCGGCCCGGGTCTCGACCTGGCGCGGCATGTGCTGCCGGTGTGGCACATAGCGACCGTGCAGGGCGCGCAGGGCCAGCGCTGCCGGGTAGGGCGCGGGGGAATTGTGCTCGAGGAAGACGTCGTCCCGGCTCTGCGCGCTGTGAACGAGCGGAATGCGATGCCGCCGAGCCGCTTTCAGTCCCGCGATGGCCACGCCGTAGGTGCTCTGGGTGTGCACCACGTCGACCGGCCCGCGCGCGGCGAAGACCGCGTCGATGAGCGCGGCGTTGCGCCGGGTGGGCAGTACCACGGCGAAGCCGTTCACCGCCGGTATCGAGAAGGCGTGCAGTTCCACCACATTCGGGTCACCGGAGCGGAAACCCGACGCGGGTGCGACGAAGAGCGTCACCCGGTGGCCCGCGCGTTCGAGACCGCCCCGCTGGGCCGCTATCGCGGTCTGGACGCCGCCGAGCGTGCCCGGGTGGTAGTCCACGAACATGGCGATGTGCATCACCGGCACTGTACCGATGCTGGACATTATCTGAAATGCCCATATTTCTTCGGGCTGGACGGTCTACTGGGCAGCACACACTGTCGAGGGGGTCGCACCCCCGCGTGGAAGGTAGCCCCTTGCGAATTGCTATCCCGCTCACCGGAACTCGTGGCGATGTGCATCCGATCGTCGCGCTCGGCGTCGAATTGCGGCGACGCGGGCACGAGGTGCTGATCGGGGCGCCGCCGAATCTGGTCGAGTTCGTCGAGTCCGCCGGACTCGCGGCTCGCGCGTGCGGCCCGGATGTACAGCAGCTGTACAGCTCCGAGCAGGGTCAGCGGGCGCTGGCGGCGGGAAACACGCTGCGGCTCATGCACATGGTGGCACAGCAAATGGCCGGCTATGCGGAGCAGATGAATCGGGAGGTCATCGAGGTCTGCGCCGGGGCCGATCTGATCGTCGCCAGCACCGTCACCGAGGATCGCGCGGCCTCGGTCGCCGAGGCCACGGGCATTCCGCTGATCGTGCTGCACTACTTCCCGATTCGAGCCAACGGCGCCTATCCGTTCCCGGGCGCGCTGCCGCCGCACTGGAATCCGCCCGCGCTGGTCAATCGCGCGACCTGGCTCTTCGCGGAGAATCTGCGCCGCGTGGTGTTCCTGCGATACCTCAATGCCCTGCGCACCACCCTCGGACTCCGCCGATCGTTGACCAGTCCGGCCGCGGCCCTGGCGCGCGCTCGGGTCACCGAGGTCCAGATCTACGATCCCGCATTGGTTCCGGGCCTGCCGGAGCAGTGGGACGAGCGCAGGCCGTTCACCGGATTCCTGTCCCTGGATCACGAGACCCGCACCGCGGTGGGCGATCTCGCGGGCGATCACGATGCGATCCTGTCCTGGATCGACGCGGGCGAGCCCCCGGTGTTCTTCGGATTCGGCAGCATGCCGATTCGCGACAGTGCCGCGGTGCTGGCCATGGTCGAACAGGTGTCCGCGGATCTCGGGGTGCGAGCGCTGGTGAGCGCCGGGTGGAGTGATCTCGACACCGCCGCCGCCCGGACGGGCCCGCATGTGAAGATCGTCGGCCCGTTCGCCTACGACGTGGCCTTCCCGCGCTGTGCGGCGGCGGTGCATCACGGCGGGATCGGCACGCTGTTCGAGAGTCTGCGGGCCGGATTGCCGACGCTGGTGTGCTCGGTCTCCTTCGAGCAGCCGATGTGGGGCGGGCAGGTCGAGCGGCTGGGACTGGGCGGGCACATCCCGTTCACGCGGCTGACGGCCGATCGGCTCCGCGCGGGCCTGGCTCCGCTGCTGAGCGACGAAAGCCGCGCTCGGGTAAGGGAATTCGCGCGCACGCTGCGCACCGAGGGCGCGGCCGAATACGCCGCCGACCTGGTCGAGGCCGCCGGGAAGTGACCACGCACCAGGTCGCGGACACGCTGGTCATGTTCCGGCGCAGTGCTCGCCGCACGCTGCGCAGTCCGGACACGCTCGTCATCTCGCTGACCATGCCGATTCTGGTGATGCTGCTGTTCACCTACGTCTTCGGCGGGGCCATCGAGGTCGGCGGACCCTATCTCGACTACGTGGTGCCCGGGATCATGCTGCTGTGCACGGGATTCGGCGCGTCCATCACCGCGACCGCGGTGTGCGCGGATATGGCCGGGGGCAGCATCGACCGGTTCCGGACGCTGCCGATGTTCCGGCAGGCGCTCATCGCCGGGCACGTGGTGGAGGGCGTGGTCCGGACGCTGGCGGCCATCGGCATCGCGGTGGGCGTGGCCGTGGCACTGGGCTATCGGCCCGGATCGGGGCCGTCGGGATGGCTCGGGGCGGCGGCGATCATCGCCCTGTTCGTCGTGGCGATCACCCTGATCGCGGTGGCGCTCGGTATGGCGGTGGACAATCCGGAGGCCGCGGGCGGACTGACCTACGCGATCACCTTCATTCCCTACGTCAGCAGCGCGTTCGTGCGGACGAGCACCATGCCGGGCTGGATGCGCGGATTCGCCGAACACCAGCCCGCCACCCCGGTGGTGGATACGGTGCGCGGTCTGCTGGACGCCACCGGGGCGGAACGCTGGACGGCGGCCGTGCTGTGGTGCGCGGTACTGGCCGGAGCCGGATTCGCCGGGGCGGGAACCGTTTACGCGCGACTCGCGCGCCGGTGATCAGGCGGTGCCGGCCACCGCCTGGGCGATCAGGGTCAGGTAGAGGGCGAGAATGAACAGCACGGGCGGAACGACGGGATAGTCCCGCTCGCGCGAGCGCAGGAATCGCGCCGCGGACGCGAAGGGAATCAACAGCAGCGCCACAGGAATACAGCCGATGACCGTTGCCGCTCCATCCAGTTCCCAGGGCCGCACGACCGCGATGTCGGCCGCGACCGCACCGGTGGCGAGCAGCAGGGATACCGCGATGCTGCCGCCGGTACCGAGCGCGTTCGAGTACAGCAGTTCACCGGGCCGGACATCGCGAGAGGTCTTGCGGGCGAACTCGAATTGCAGGAACGCCCCGGCGAAGATCAGCGCCACGGCCGCCGCGCGGGCGGTGACGACGGCGGTCCCGCTGTCGGCCGCCGAACACACCACGTACGCGGTCACCAGCAGCTGAACCGGGTACGTCACCACCAGATTCAGCAGAATACGGTCGCGCACCGTCGCCGAGAGCCGTTCGAGGCCCCACAGCAGCAGGCCGTAGCCCAGCACGACCGCGATCAGCGCACCCGAGGCCGGCGACAGCGCCAGGCTCGCGGAGACCGCGACCAGCGCGATGACGGCCATGGCGGCGCGCAGCTCACCCGCGTCGACCGCGCCGGTGACCAGCGGCCGGTCCGGATTGTGCACCCGGTCGTACCGCAGGTCCTTCTGCTCGTCCACCATGCGCAGGTACAGCAGCACGATGGCCACGATCGCGATGCGCGCGCAGGTCGCGCCCGTCGGCCGCCACCCGATATCGGGGTGCGATACCAGCGCGGCCGTTCCCTCCAGGGCGAGCACCCACAGCACCCCGTAGAGCAGGTAGTGCGGTTTGTACATCACCCGGGTGAAAGTGGCTATGCGCCCGAGGGATTCGAGTGGGCTCCGGCGGGTGGCGAGCGCTTCGGTCATGTCCGCTCCCCGGTCAGCGGCCGGTTCCACCCGTCCCAGCCGGTGAGCTCGGCGGCGGGGGTGCGCCGGGGTGCGGGGGTGTCCGGGCCGGGCAGCAGGTGCGCGACCGGCAGCAGCGCCACCTGGGTCGCCTCGGTGTCCGGGATGCCGAGCACCTCGGCGACCTCGTGCTCGTAGCGCAGGTGCGCGGTGGTCAGGGTGGCGCCCAGGCCGCGTTCGCGCAGGGCCAGCATGAAATTCCAGACCGCCGGATAGATCGAGCCGTAGAAGCTCGCCGCGCCCGGCACGGAAGGCTCGGCGGGCGGGCGGCCGAGCGCGCACACCACGACCAGCGCCGGGACCTCGTGCAGATGCTCTGCCAGGTAGCGGCCCGAGGCCAGATCCGCGAGCTGGTCCGGGCGCGGTGTGCGCGCGGACAGGTAGGCGGCGAAGCCTTTGCGGTAGTAGTCGGCGACCTGCCGTTTGAGATCGGAATCGCGGACGACCACGAAGCGCCAGGGCTGGCGGTTGGTGCCGCTGGGGGCGTAGGTGGCGATGTCGAGGCAGGCGAGCAGGTCGGCCGGGTCCACCGGGCGGGTCAGGTCCAAGCGGCGGCGGAAAGCGCGCGTGGTGGTGAGCAGGTCCAGGCCCATCAGCGGTCCGTTTCGTCGGTGGGCGCGGCGAATTCGAGGTCGATGCTCGCCGCGATCAGACCCTGCTGCTGGATCTCGCAGCGCACCACGGTGGCGTCGACGCCCGCGTCGGTGACCTCGGCGACGCACTCGGCGATGCGGTCGAGTTCGACGAAATGATGGAAGGTGCTGGTGACGCCGATCAGTCGGCGCAGGTTCGGCCGCAGGGCCACGAGCGCGGTCTGACGGCACGCCTCGATGAGCAGGTTGCCGGGCACGTGATCGAGTTGGTGGTCGAACAGAATCGGATGCGAGGTGTCGGCGACCAGTTCGGCCCGGGTGCGGCCGGCGGCCGTGACGGGCGGTCCGATCACCACGTTGCGCCAGTTCTCCCGGCCGACGACGGCGGCGGGTGCGCGTTCACCGACCCCGAGCGCGCCCTCGAAGTCACCCAGGCCCAGCTGCTTCCGGAACCCCGCGCGGATCGCGGCCCACTGCCCGGGCGCGACCCAGGAGAACGAGCCGTCGACCGTGGTCAAAGGCACACCGTCGCAGCCGATGTCGAGGACGAGGTCCAGTCCCTGCAGGTCGTCACCGCGATAGTGGGTACGCAGCGCGCGCACCCGCATGACCAGATCGGCGGGGGCGGAACCGATTTCCCAGGCCGCGGTGTCGGGTCCGGTGCCGTTGAAGGTGCGGACCAGGAAGGCGCGGTCGGTGGGAACGCCGTAGAACTCGTGCGTCACCGCGATGGACGCCTGCCGGGCCGCCTCCATCACCGCGACCAGGTCGTGCCGCAGGCCCAGCGCGCCGGCGTGATCGCCGTAATGGCCGTGCATGCGCGGCAATTGGGCCCCGACCAGGAAGGTGTCGGGGGCCAGGGTGTCCAGGGAGGTCACGAACACCTCCGCGATGGCGTGCCGGTGGGCCAGGGTCCGCGGGATGGTGCGGATATGGGTCGCCGTCATGGCCCGGGTGTGCATCACGGTCGTGCCTCCAACCAATCGTGCGCGCTGATCGGCCGCAGGGTCTGCGCCCGGGTGCCGACGCGCATGGGAAATACGTAGGACCCGAGCACGATCAGTGACCAGGGATCCAGGTCGCGGCCCGCGGACCACGCCGTCTCGAGCAGCCGGGCACAGTCCGCGTCGGAATCCGGTTCCGGCACACCGAGTTCGCCGCACAGGCGAGTGAGTGCGTCCGCGCGGTCGAAGCCGCGCGCGGGGACCGTGGCGTACAGCTCGTGCCCGAGCACCGCGGCCTCACCGGTGCGGTCCAGGCGCGCGGCGGCCTGCTCGAACACTCCCGTGCGCTCGCGCTCGTCGAAGTAGATGGCGAGTTCGCGCAGCACGTCGGCCGGATCGTCGGGCGAATGCACGAGATTGAGCAGGTAGCTGTGCCGCCCGAGCAGGTGGCGCAGCTCGCCCGGGCGGCGCTTGCGCGGGTCGGTGGCGCCCTTGGCGGCGGTGAGCCGCACCGGAACCGGCGGTTCGCCGTCCGGGGCGTGCACGACGAGCAACAGCACGTCGGAGATGCCGACCAGCAGATCGGCGAGGCGGCGGCGTTCCGGGGAGGCGATGTTCCAGGCGTAGTACCACAGGGCCCGGGCCACATGGCGATCCACCGCGACCCGGCGAGCGGCCACGACGCGGAAACCGTTGTCGCCGAGCCATTCCAGGGTGGGCTCCACCGCGCGGGCGACGATGGCGTCCGGTTTGAGCAGCAGCAGCGAGTGTTCGCGGGCGAAGCCGGTGGCATCCACGCCCAGGCGCTCGAGGTGTTCGACGGTCTCGAGCACGTAGGTGTCGCCGAGATAGGCCTCGACCTTGGCTCGCGACGGGGTCAGCGCGGACAGCAGGGTGCGTACCGGATCGGCCGTCACGCGCGACCGCCGATCTCGAGACGCGCCAGCATGTCCGCGATCGACGGCAACGGCAGGCCCAGGTAGCCCGAGTCCAGGCAGTGATCCAGGACCAGTCGCAGGTAATCCTTGCCGGTGGCCGGGGACAGCCGGTCCAGCAGGGCATCCGCGACGACCGTGTCGAACACCATGCGGCGCTTGAAGTAGCTGGTGTAGAGCGTGCCGATGCGCAGGTAGTACTCGCGCTCGATCGGATCGAGTTCCGCCGCCCGGAAAGTGGTTTCGGGGACGAAGGTGGCGACTTCGAAGGACGGGTATTCGGCCAGCACATCCGAGACCTCGCGCAGGGACAGGGTGTCGCGGCCCAGCGCGTGCATGGTCCGGCCGCAGACCGCGTCGAAACGCGTTGCGGCGGCGACGATCACCTCGGCGACGTGGTCGACCGGGGCGAGGGACAGGGTGGCGTCGTAGCGGCCGGGCAGGGTGCGGAATTTGCCCTCGACCATGAGCTTGACCACCGTGTACAGGTTCTTGTAGTCGCGAATGACGCCGGTGCGGCTGTCGCCGGTGACGATGCCGGGCCGCACGATCGTCCAGCGCAGTCCGCGGTCGCCGGCCGCGCGCACCAGCGCCTCGGCGCGGAACTTGCTCTCCTCGTATCCGTTTCCGAATCCGTGCCCGGCCGCGGCGGCCTCCTCCGGGATCGAGCCGCCGCGCATACCGCACACGTAGGCGGTGCTGACGTGCACCAGCGGGACGTCCCAGGCCAGGGCCAGGTCGATGGCGTGCGCGGCGCCGCGCACGTTCAATTCCTCGTAGACCTCGGCGGTGGCGTCGAACGCGGTGGTCGCCGCGCAGTGCACGATCAGCCCCACCCGGGCCCCGAGGGCGGTCAGCTCCGGCGCGGCCAGGCCGAAGCCCGGCCGGCGGATGTCCCCCGGTATCCGGTCGCCGAGCTCGAGCGGCGTGCCGTCGTTGCGGGTGATAGCCGAATTGCTGTGCAGCACAGCGGTGACCGGTCGCCCGGCCGCGTGCAGGCGGGCGACCACCTCGGCGCCGACCAGTCCGCTGGCACCGGTGACCAGCACGCCGTCTCCCCCGCTCATGCCGTGCCGCCCGGTGTGCGAAGACCGCCGCGCGGCCCGATCACGCGTGCACCGTCCGATCGACGAGCGCGATGACCGCGTCCACCCGCAGCACGTCCACCAGATCCTCGGGCCGGAAGCGGGGCAGGTCGAAGGCGCGTTCGAGGACCACCGTCAGTTCCATCAGGCGCAGGGAGTCGTAGCCCAGGTCCTCGATGAGCCGGTGCGCGCCGGTCACGGCCGCGGGCGGTTGCGGCGCCATGGCGGTCACGATGTCGCGGATCCGGGCGGCGCGGTCGGTGCTCATGAATGCTCGCTTTCCCGCAGATGCGGCTGATGTCCACCACTGGCGAGCAGGTCGCGGGTTTCGTCCAGCGGCAGATCGGTGTTCAGGTAGCCCGCCAGGCGCAGCCAGTCGTAGCCGATGGCCAGGGTGCGCTGCCATTGCTCGCGGGAGTCGAAGGAGGCCGGGAAGCCCTGAGCCGCATCGGGTTCCCCGGCGACGACGCGGGCCAGGCCGATGAACTCGTCGATGACGGCGAGGGCTTCGAGCGGCTCGCCGCCGTCGGCGAACAGCTCGGGGAACCGCACTCGCTGGGCGGCTTCCAGGGTGGCGAGCAGTTCGGCGCGGCGCGGGGTGCGCGCGGGCACCAGCCGGGCCAGCGCGGACAGCGGCGCCACGTCGGCGGGCAGCGGGTACACCCCGAACGCGGTCAGCACCACCCGGGTTCCCATGGCCAGCAGCCGATGCGCGGCGATGTCGGCGACCGCGCCCTGTGCGCTCTTGATGGCCCCGACCAGATCTTCGCGGGCGTTCTCCACCACCACGTTGGCCCACACCAGGTTCATGCCGCACTCGGCGAAGGTGGCGGCGGAAAACGGTGCGAGCGTGGCGATGTCGTCCTCGGGCACACCGCCCGCGAGACCCAGGGCGGGCGCGGCGGCGCTCGGCACCGGGGTGTAGGGCTTGGGCGGTTTGCACATGGCCAGTGCGGGTTCGACGGCTTCGGCCCCGCGCCACTGCAGCCCGACCAGGCCCAGGTGCACGAATTCGGCCAGGGCCGGGCCGATCTCGCGGGTGGCGCGGGCCAGGACGTCACGAATCGAGTGCCGGAACACCACCGAACGCCACGCCGCGGCGGCCGCGTCGGACAGGACGAAGACCTCCCGGTCCGCGCGCAGGACGTGTACGCGGGCGCCGATGGCCCACGTGGTGATCCGGGGCCTGCGGGTGAACACGATCTGGTGCGGGTCGTCGCAGACCGCCGCGCCGAGTTCGGCGGCCAGCATCAGCACCTGTTCCCAGCGGGCCTGATCCAGGACGGTGCGGGCTCCGGTGAGGGCGCGGTAGCGCACCACGTAATCGTGCGCGCCGATCCGATCCAGCTGGTGCGGCAGCCATTTGGTCTCGATGTAGGTCTCGCCGCGGCGGGCCGCCCAGCCCTTGACGGCCTGCTGCAAACCGTCCAGGGCCCATTCGGCGGACTCGGCTCGGGCGCCGAAGGCCCGCAGCGCGACCGCGAAACGCAGGTTCTGCACCGCGCGCCCGGCCCACCAGTCGGCCGCGATCGTGGCGAGGTCGTCGTGGGTGAGCACTCCGCGCAGTTCCGCGAGATCCACCGCGCCCTCGCGAATCACCGTGGCGCGCAGGAAACGCTGGCAGCGATTGAGCAGATCCTCGGTCGGCGCGATCGCGACCTCGATGAGCTGCCTGCGCAGCTGAGCCACCGAGCGGGTCCGCACCTCCACCCGCCGCCCGTCCAGGAACAGCACGGTCGGCAGCGTCGGCAACTCCTCCGATCCCGGGGATACCACGAGGAAGTCGATATCGGAGCCTTCGTTGCCGAAGCCCTCGGCGAGCGATCCCTCGAACAGCACCGCGGCCGCGCTCGGCACCGCGACGACTTCCAGGGCCGATTCCAGCAGTTGGCGCACGCGCTGCTCGGGCAGGCCCAGCGGTGCGCTCCCGTCGTGCACGAGCTCGCTCGCGTGCCTCAGCGCGCCGTCCAGGACGCCGTCGCGCAGCAGCTGCCACATGTGCCGGCGGCGCGGCTTGCCGCTCGAGGTGCGGCGGATGAGCCCCCGCGGGCCAGTGACGATGTGCACGGTGTGCGCGGGGCCCAGGTTGGCCCGAATGATTTTGCGGGCCTCGGTGATCCAGGGGCCGGGAGCCGCCTCCGCGAACAGCGCGATGCCCCGCTCCCCGGCGTCGGTGACGCCGACGGCGGCCAATTTCCCCTTGGTCAAACCCGTTTCCTGCGCGATCCGGGATTCGACGTCCTCCATGAAGACCGAGCGGCCGCGCACCTTGAGGCTCGCTCCCATGCGGCCGAGTACGAATACCTCACCGCGGTAGAGGAATCCGGCGTCACCGGTGTAGAGCCGCCCGCCGCTGAAATAGGTGGACGAGCCCGCTCCGGAGGCCCCGGAGTAGCCGAGGGCGACCGAATCGCCGGTGACCACGATCTCCCCGAGTACCCCGTCGGGCAGTTCGCGGCCCTCGTCGTCGACCACGGCGACCGTGCATTCGGGCGTCGAGGTCCCGAGTCCGGTGATCCAGCCCGCGCCGTCCACCCGGCGCGCGTCGTCGATGCGGGCTTCCTCGAGGACGGGCACTCGCCGGCCGAACCGCAGCGCCGGATTGTCGATGCGCAGCGCGACGATGGGCCGGTCGGGGATGGAGGCGGTGACCATGAGCGTCGCTTCGGCCAAGCCGTAGGCGAGGGTGTAGGCGTTCATCGAAAACCCCTGCGGCCTCGCAAGCTCCGCGAAAGCCTGAAGGTCGGCGACCTCCACCGGCTCGGCCCCCACGGCCAGGGTGCGCCACCCCGACAGGTCCAGCCCGGCGATGTCCTCGGGCCGCAGCCGATGCGCCACGTAGCCCAGCGCGAACGACGGCGACATCGAATGCTGTGCGCCCGCCGCGGCGCGGAGCCAGCGCAGCGGATCGCGCACGAACTGATCGGGACGCATGATGCGCAGCTCGGCCTGATTGGTCACCGTGGTCAGGAAGGTGCCGACCAGGCCCATGTCGTGATAGAGCGGCAGCCAGGACACCATGGCCTCGCCGGGCCGCCAATCCAGCAGGGCGCTGATCATGCCGATGTTGTTGGCCAGATTGGCCCAGCTCACCCGCACCCCGCGCGGGGTACCGGTGGACCCGGAGGTGAACTGCAGCAGCGCCACCTCCCCCGGTTCGGCGAGTTCGCGTGCGGCGGGCGCGGAGCCGAGGGTCTCCGCATCCACCACCAGCACCGCGTCGGCGCGGCCCGCCGCCGTCGCGGCCCGGCGCACGAAGGTCTCGAACTCCGGCGCGGTCACCACCAGGCGCGCGCCGGCCTGCTCCAGGATGCCCGCGAGCTGGGCGACGATCTGGTCCACGTCGCTGAACACCGGCGGGGCCACGGGGGTGAAGACGCCGCCGCAGGCCCACACCGCGTAGAACGCCGCGAAGCACGGAAACCCGGTCGGCATGAGCACGCAGGCCCCGTCGCCGGCGCCGAATCCCCGCTCCCGCATGCGCGCGGCGATGGCCCAGCTCTGCTCGGCGATCTCGGCGTAACTGCGGTACTCCCAGCCGTCGGCGTCGTCAGCGAGGTGGATGCCGGTGTCGCGTGCGGGGTCGACGAGCCAATCCCGCACGCGCGCAATGTCTTCGGCGTAGGTCATCAGGGTCGATCTCCTTCGGCGAGCACGGTGACCGTGCCGTTGACGCCATCGACGCGCAGGCGCATACCCGTGCGCAGGCGGGTGGCGGCGTCCTTGACCTGGACCACGGTCGGCACGCCCAGTTCGCGCGCGACGATGGCCACGTGGGTGAGCGGACTGCCGCGCTCGATGACCAGCGCGGTGGCCGAGGGCAGCGCGGCCACCCAGCCCGGATCGGTGCGGTAGGCGACCAGGATTCCGCCCGCGACGTCACGCGGCGCGTCCACCACCACCGCCGGGCCCTCGACCACGCCCGCCGCCGAGGGCGTGCCGGTCAGCACGGTGCCGGCGGTCGCGGCGGCGGTGGCGGTGCGCGGCACCCAGCCCTGGGCGGCCAGTTCGGCCCGGCCCAGGCGCGGTCCGGCGGTGTGGAAGCGGGCGGGCGCCACCAGCGTGGCATCTCTGGCGCGCAACGCTTTCCGGGCGGCGACGAGATCGCGCAGGCCCGCGGTGTCCGCGCCCTCGTAGCAGGCGCGCAGCTCCTGGACGGTCAGCTGGAAGACGTCCGCGAACTCGTCCAGGACGCCGCGGGCGGCCAGGTCCCGGCCCATCACCCGGATCAGGCGTTTGATCATGCCGAAGGCCCGGGTGCGACAGAAGCGCAGGCTCTCGCGATGCGCGGCGCAGCGAGAGGTCTTGGCGCGCAAGCCTTCGTAGAGGCGGCGGCGCAGTCCGCTCAGGTGGTCGTCCAGGTAGGCATCCGCCTCGGCCGATCGGCTCGGCCCGGTAGTGTCGCCGGCGCGACCGGCGGCGCTGCGCAGCATGGTGAACAGCGCGGCCGGATCCTCGCGCAGATCCGGGGTCTCGAGTTTGAGCTCGTCCAGGCTGCGATAGCCGTAGCGGTCGATGTACTCCTCGACCCGGGCCAGGAAGTCGGTGTGGTCACCCTCGCGCAGGCGCTGGTAAACCTGTTCCGGCGCGGTGGAATCGACGATGGCGGTCAGCTCGTCGTCGGCGCGCACCAGCCGGGCGAGTTCGGTCATGGCGCGGGCGGGCTCGGCCGATTCGACATCGGCGCCCGGGCCGACGACCGCGTACAGGAACCACTCCGGGGCCCGGGGCAGCAGCAGTTTCGTGAGCAGGTACGTGCAGCCGGTGAGCGTGAGCAGGATGGCGTCCAGCACCATCATCGGGCCCCAGCGTTCGACCAGGTCGTGATCCACCCTGCGATAGGCGGCGTAGGCCTGCGGGCCGGTCGGCCCGGCGTGGTCGAGGGCGTCGAATTCGTCGTAGACGCGGTAGAACTCGGCGCTGAAGCGCTCCATCATGGCGTCGATGGTCGCGATGCGGCGCACGTAGACGGCCGTGGTCCGCGCGCGCGAGCGCAGCCGGGCGACGGTGCTGTCGAAGGTGAAGGGCCGCAGCGTCTTCGCCAGCTCGTCGGGCAGGGGTTCGGCCACGCCGAGCGCGGCCTCGAGCACCTTGCGATTGAGCGGATAGCCGGGCGCGATGCCGACCATGCGATACCAGTGCAGCAGGTTGTAGTAGACGTGACCGTGAAAGGTGCCCAGCAGCACCGGGGTCCAGGCATCGGTCTGGGCGAGCTGTGCGGCGGGAACCCGCAGCGAACGCGCGTAGCCCCGGTACACGCGGCCGTAGATGTCTGCGGCGGTGGTGTAGGTCAGCGGGGAGGTGATGCCGCTGAAACTCTCGATGATGTTGGAGTTGTCCCAGATGCGCTGCTCCCCCGCCGGAATCGTCTCGCCCGCGCCGCGCAGCTCGGCGGTGCGGCCCGCGATGTCCGGCGCGGCCAGGGTGGTGATCGGCCGGGACTGCAGCACCCACACCCCGGTGTCGTCGATGGCCCACTCGATGTCCTGCGGTGCGCCGCGGTGGGTTTCGAGTTCGCGGGCGATGTCGGTCAGCTCCGCGAGCTCGGCGGCGGAGAGCACCGGCGCGACGCGCAGGTCCGCCTCGACCTCGCGCCGCACCCAGCCCTGGCCGGCATCGGGTTCGTAGCGGCAGTCCTTGTCGCCGAGGACGACGTCGAGGATCGTGCCGTCGAGCTTGTCCACCGTGGTCGAATCCGCGTCCACCGCACCGGACACCAGCGCCTCGCCCAGCCCGTACACCGCGCTGATGACCACTTCGTCCCGAGCGCCGGTGGCGGGGTTGGCGGTGAACGCCACGCCACTGACCCGGGCGGCGATCAACCGCTGCAGCACCACCGCGGGGACCGCGGCGCGCGGCAGGTCCCGGGCAAAGGCGTAGCGGATGGCCCGCTCGGAGAAGGCCGAGGCCCAGCAGTCGCGCACCCGCGCGGCCGCGGCTTCGACACCGCGCACATTGAGGTAGGTATCGAACTGCCCGGCAAAGGAATTGGCGGCACCGTCCTCGGCGTGCACCGAGGATCGCACCGCGATCGGGTCCGCGCCCACGCGTTCGACCGCCTCGGCGAAGACCTCGAACACCGGCCCGCGCAGCGGTGCGCCCGCCACCGCCGCACGCAGCTCCGCCCCCCGGGCGAGCGCCGGTTCCAGGTCGGTCAGGGCCGCGAATTCCGCTATGGCCGTGGTCAATCCGGCATCGGCGGCGAATCTCTCGAAGACATCGCCGCCGAGCACCGCCCAGTCCGGCACCCGCACCCCGCCGTCGTACAGTGCGAACAGCCCACGCGCCTTGCCGCCCGCGAGTTCATCGATCACCGCCGAATCGGACCACGGACCAAGCACCTGCACTCTGCTCTCCCATCACCCCCGATCGCGCCGGCGCACGGTGCCCGGCTCGGCCGCGGGGCCGAACAAGATCGAGGTTCACTCTCTGGATAGCCTATGTTTCAGATGTGCGCCAGCCCACAGTTTTCGGGTCTGGAGCACATCGGCTATCGATCCCGCGCGAAGGAGAGTGCGCGACAGGGGCGTCCAGGCCGGAACCGCCGAGAGTGCCTGCGGCGGTTCCGGACTCGGGCCGCGCTCGCGATCAGTGCGCGAGCTTGAGGCCGACCACGCCGCCGACGATCAGGATGAGCAGGGCGATCTTCACCGCTGAAGCGCTCTCGGCGCCCGTCGCCATGGCGTAGGTGACGGTCAGCACCGCGCCGATGCCCACCCACACCGCGTACGAGGTGCCGACCGGCAGGGTGCGCATCGCGTAGGCGAGCCCGGCCATGGACAGCACGAGAGCGGTCGCGAACACCGCCGAGGGTGCGAGTTTCGTGAAACCTTCGGACTTCCCGAGGGCGGTCGCCCACACGGCCTCGAGTACGCCGGAAATCACCAGAACCAACCACGCCATGACAACAATCCCCTTTCAGGAACTACCGTCTTGTCACGTCTGGGTACGGTCGCAATCGTCCAGTGAATCGCGGTGCGCGACTCCCTTCGACCGTACCCAATGGATCGGCTCTCAGGTGGAGACACTCCTCACCATTGCACAATCACACCGGTGCGCAGTAGGTAACACACCGGAAATGGCCTGGCTAACGCCGGGTTTCGGCGCACCGGCCCGCGCGGCTAGTCCTCGAGCAGGCGCTTGGGGTGCATGCCGTCCACCTGGCCGATGAACGGCGGGTGGATGTTGTAGCCGAGCATGCGGCGAATGTCCTCGTCGACCACGCGCGCGATCTCGCGCGGGGTGGACAGGGTGAACGCCTCCTGCGGGCGCAGCCAGGGCTCGCAGTACTGGGCCGTCGCCGCCAGCCGGGGCGCGCCCGAGCGATTGGGACCGCCGCCGTGCCACAGCGTGCCGAGGAAGAACACGCACGATCCGGCGGACATGACGACCGGCCGGCGATCCGCCGAACCCGGTTGCGGGAGTTCGGAACCCCACCGGTGACTGCCGGGCACGATCTCGGTCGCGCCGTTGTCCGCGGTGAAGTCATCGATGGCCCAGATGGTCGCGGCGCTGAGCGCGGGGCGCGGGCGCGGCAGCGGATAGAAGCCGTCGTCGGTGTGCAGCATCTGGGCGGCCTCACCGGGCAGGATGTTGATGATCTGCAGCATGGACAGCAGGTAGTTGGGCATGAGCAGCCGGTCCAGCAGCGCGAGCACCCGCGGGTGGGCGGCCATGCGGTCGCAGGTGCGGGTCTTGTTCAGGACGCTGTACACGCGCTGGGTGGCGTGGCCCTCGAAATTGTTGCGGCCCTTGAGGTCCAGCAGCGGATCCACGTCGGCGCGAATGGCGCGCAGCTCCGCCGCGGTGAGCAGGTCCGGCAGGATGACGTAGCCGTCGCGCAGCACGGCTTCGACGTCGGCATCCGCCACCGCGGGATCGACATCCTGTCCGCCGCTGGGCGTGCGGCGATACTTTCCGGCCAGGTCACCGGCCAGATCGGTGACGGAGGAGACTTCGGCGCTCACGGGCGTTCCCCTAACATAACTGAGTTCTGTTATGGTTCGGAGCATGGCACGGGCTCCACTCGGACGTCAACAACTTCTCGACGCCGCGCGCGCGGAACTGCTCGCCGGGAACGGCGTGGTGGATCTCAACGCCCTCAAACGGCGGTCCGGACTGAGCACCGGGGCGCTCTACCACCACTTCGGCTCCAAAGCCGGTCTACTGGTGGCCATCTACGAGGAATTCCACGCCGGACTGGTCGCCGCCATCGCGGACGAGACACTCCCGGCCGGTGTGGGCTGGGCCGCGCGAGAGCGCGCGCGGACCCGCAATTTCGTGGCCTACCACTTCGCCGAACCGCTCGCCGAACTCCTGCTCGGGCGAATCAGCACCGAACCCGAAGTCGCCGAGGTCGACGCCGCCAACCTCGCGCGCGTCATCGAATCGGCGGGCCGCAACATCCGGCAGGGCCAGCGCAGCGGCGAACTCGACGCGAGCATCGACCCCGACCTGGCCGGAGCCTGCGTCATGGGCGCGATCCGGCACGGCATCGCCGAGCAACTTCGCCGCCACCCTCGGCCCGCGGTGGACGAGACGACCGGCGAACTCTGGCGGTTCGTCGCGGCGGCGGTCGGCGCCGAGTAACGCGCCCCGACGCCGCACGCCCATCCGACCTGCGGCTATGGGTAACACCACACCCCGCGCGGCCGATATTCCGTCTGCCAGAAACGGCGTATACGGTGGAGTCCGGCACCAGCGTCCACACCGAACGGGACCCATGGGTAATACCGTTGCACTGCTCAGAGCGTGGTGGCGAGATCCGGTAGACCACCGCTGGCTAACTCACGTGCTCGAATCCCATTCCACGGTGCCGCTGCAACGCGCGGTCGTCGGCATGGGCGGGCTGCTCTTCGCGGTCATCGCCGTGGCCGCCTCGTTCTCCAGCGCCGGGCCACGGCACCTCGCCGGAGATGTCATCATGCTCGGCATCGCGCTCGGCGCGCTGCTGTGGGCGTTGCGCTGGTGGCTGTTGCCCTGGCCGAGCCAACGCGAATCGCTGCTGATGTTCGCCGCGGCCGACGTCATGATCACCGTGGCCTGTTTGCAGGACTCCGATCGGGTGTACGGCGCGCTGGGAGCCATGCTGCTGGTCGTCACCGGCGGATATCTGACGTTCTTCCACAGCCCCAAAGTCCTTGCGGCGCACGCGGCCTGGTCGCTGCTCTCGGTTCTGGTGCTGTCGGCGCGGATGGTGGCGGGCAGCGGTGACTTCCCGCTCGCCGTCGTCGTCGTGCTGACCATGGTGAGCGCGGTGGTGGTGACCCTGCCGTCCCTGCAATTCATGTTCTGGCTGGTCCGGGTGGAATCGCTGTCCGATCCGCTGACCAGGCTGCTGAATCGGCGCGGGCTGGAATTCCAGCTCTCCGGCATGTTCGGGGTGCGGGACCGGCCCGGCATCTGCGTCATGGTCGCCGACCTCGACCAGTTCAAAGGCGTGAACGACCTGCTCGGCCATCCCGCGGGCGATCGGGTGCTGATCCGCACCGCCGAACTGCTCTCCTCGCTCGCCGGGGACGACATGGTGGTCTCGCGCACCGGCGGCGAAGAGTTCGCGCTGGTCGGCTACCTCGATCCGCAGGCGGCCCTGGCCCAGGCGGAAACCGTGCGGCACGCGGTGGCCGCGGACCCCGACATCCCGGTGACGGTGAGCATCGGGATCGCCGCCTACGACGGGCGCATCGGGCCCAGGCCCACCCCCGACGAGCTGCTGCGGCGCGCGGATACCGCGATGTACCGGGCCAAACGCGGGGGCGGAAATCAGGTGTTCGTGTGCGATCGGACGTCTCCGCCCGTGCGCGGGCGCTGAACGGTGCCGGGCTCGCCGGGAGTCCAGTCCAGAATCGGGGCCAGCGCCCGTGCCTGCGCCGACGCGGGCATCGCGCGCATGACCACATCGCGCGCGGCCGCCAGCAGCGGGGTGGACAACTGGGCGACCGTGCCGATCCGCGCCGAGCGGTCCGCGATCATCCGCGTGCGCGGGCGGCGTTCGGCGTCGTACGCGCTCAACTTCCCGCCGGTGGCGACCACCCGCGCGAGCACGACCGCGTCCTCCAGGGCCTGGCAGGCGCCCTGGCCGAGGTTGGGGGTCATGGCGTGGGCGGCGTCGCCGACCAGAACGAGCCGGCCCGAGACATAGGTGTCCAGGGGCGGGAGTTCGTAGATGTCGTTGCGCAGCACCGTGTCCGCGTCCGCGGCGGCCAGCAGCGCGGGGATCGGCGCGTGCCAGTCCCGGAAGCGGCGGCGGAGTTCGGGCAGGCCGCCGTCGGGGGCTCCCGCGGGGATGTTCGCCGCGGCGAAGCAGTACACCCGGCCGTCCGCGAGCGCGGCGAAGCCGAAACGCTCACCGCGACCCCAGCTTTCACCGAGGTCACCGAGGGGCTCGGTGGGGGTGACCACCATCCGCCAGGCGGTGTAGCCGCTGTAGCGCGGTTCGACCACGCCGCACACGGCGCGGCGCACCACGCTGTGAATGCCGTCCGCGCCCACGACCACGTCGCCGCGCGAGACCCCCGCCGAGTGCAGCACCGAACCGTCGGCCCGCGCCTCGGTCACGGAAATGCCGGTGCGCACGGCGGATTCGGGGGCCGCGGCGCGCAGGATCTCCAGCAGATCGGCACGATGCAGGACCACGGGGCTGCCGTGGCGGGCGCGCAGGGCGGCGGTGTCCGTGCGCGAGAGCCAGCGGCCGCGCGCGTCACGGATTCCGGCGGCGGCATCCTCGACGGCGCGCTCCCGGATCCGCTCCCCCACGCCGAGCTCGTCGAGTGCGCGCAAAGCGTTGGACCACAGCGAGATTCCCGCGCCGACCGCGGTCAGCTCCGGGGCGCGCTCGAGCACCTCGACCTCCCAGCCCCGGCGGTCGAACGCGATGGCCGTTGCCAGACCGGCGATTCCGCCGCCGACGATGAGCGCTTTCGACATGGCGCACTTCCCTTCGATCCCGGCTCCGATGGGGAGCCCGATACAGGGAAGTTACTACAGGTGTAGTTTCAACACTACCGATGTAGTGGAATTCACTACTGATGTAGTGTCCAGGGATGCCCACCAAGCGGGAACAGATACTGGACGCCGCGATCGAACTGCTCGGCACCCGCGGTCCGCGCGCACTGACCCATCGCGCGGTGGACAGCCTGGCCGAGATGCCGGCCGGATCGGCCTCCAACTACTTCCGCACCCGTGAGGCCCTGCTCTGCGGCATCGCCGAACGCCTCGAGGAACGCGATTACGCGGATTGGAACGCCATGAGCCGAACCCCCGCACCCGCCACCCTCACCCAACTCGCCGACGGCCTGGCCACGGTGCTGACCCACGCGGTGCGCACCGACCGCACCCGGACCCTGGCGCGCTACGCGCTGTTCCTCGAGGCCCAGACCGTGCCCGCGCTACAGGAGAGCGTGCGACGCGGTCACGAACGCCTGACCGCCTGGATAGCGGACATGATCGGCAATATTTCCCCCGGCAATACCGACGCCAAGCTGCTCGTCGACTACCTGGACGGTGCCGCCCTCCATGAATTGACCAGCCCCGCAACGAATTTCGACCCGCACGCCACGGTGAACCGCATCGTGCGGGCGCTGCTGAGCTGAGTCCTGCGGCCCCGGCTCCGGGCCCGTTGGCGTGGTCATGGCGCGCGGTAGCCGACCCCGATGGCACGAACAGACCCGGTCCGACGGGAGCGGGCGGCAGAGCGCGACCCCGGGGGGCGAGCGCCCGCCGGGGTCGCGGTGTGGAACACCTACCTGCCGTTACCGGCTTCGGCGTACCGAGCGGGCGAAGCGGGAGCCGCGGTGTTTGGCTACCGTGCCCAGTTCCGCGCCGCGATCCTTGGCGACCTCGGCCAGTTCCGCGCCGCGTTCGCGGGCCACATCGGCCCATTCCGCGCCGCGGACCCGGGCCACGCCGGCCAGTTCGCTGCCGCGTTCACGGGCCACATCGCCGAAATCCGAG
The DNA here is from genome assembly GCF_040614455.1 of Nocardia sp. NPDC005978. Lineage (NCBI taxonomy): Bacteria > Bacillati > Actinomycetota > Actinomycetes > Mycobacteriales > Nocardiaceae > Nocardia > Nocardia sp. NPDC005978. The sequence goes on along the minus strand of NZ_JBEXUS010000042.1, from coordinate 41,394 downwards.
CCGCGGTGCTTGAGCACCTCACCCCATTCCGCGCTGCGGTCCTTGAGGGCCTCGCCCAGTTCCGCACCGCGGTCCTTGATCACCTCGCCGAGCTCGGCGCCGCGCTCCTTGACCGCGTCGGCCACCTCGGGGGCGCGGTCCTTGACCGTGCGCGCGACGTCGGAGCCGCGTTCCTTGACCACGCCCGCGACCTCCGAACCGCGTTCCCTGACCACCTCGGCGACGTCCGAACCGCGTTCCTTGGCCGTCTCGGCCAGGTGCGCGGCGCGGATCTCGGCGGCCGTGGCGGCGGAACCCGCTCCCGCGGCGGCCTTTTCGGCGATCGTGCGCAACAGCGGGGGGCGCCCGCCGTGATCGGTGGAGGCGATGAGCAGGCCGCCCAGCAGGCTCAGATCCTTGAGGAAGGCGGTACGTTTGGCCGAGCGCAGCTCCGGATTCTGCTCCGCCCAGAAATCCTGTTCGGTGACCGTGGCCGGGATGACGGTGACCGCCAGAATCGCGGCCGCCAGACGCGGGGCCCGGCCCAGCGCCAGCAGCAGTCCGCCGCCGATCTGAGCGGCGGCGTTGACCCGCACGATGCGCCCGGCATCGGGCACCTTGGCCGCGTACTGCTCGGGCAGCCGGCGCTGAATCTGGGTCACGCGATCCGCGGCGGCCTTGGCGCGCTCCTGCGGATCGGTGAGGGCGTCCAGCCCGTCGACGACGAACGCAGTCGCCAGCAGTGGCCGGGCAAGTCGTCGCATAGCCATGATGTGAAGTCCTTCCCGAGGGGTGCGTAGACCTTCACGCAGTTACCGGAATCGGGACTCGCAAACCTGGGCGCGGACAATCGCCGCCTCAGCGCGCCTTTCCGAGTGCGCGCGCGATGCGGCGAGCGTCGCGGGCGAGCTCGCGGAACATGCCGCTGATCGGGTTGGTGAAGCCGGTGAAATACAGCCCGGGAGCGTTCGGATGCTCCTGCCCGCCATGGACGGTGGGCCTGCCCTGCGCGTCGAGCAGACCGAGGTGCCCGACCAGTTCGGTGAGGCCGTGATCGAAGCCCGTGGCGGCGATGACGGCCTCGGGCGCGATACTCCCGCCACCGGCGAGCAGCACCTTTCCGTCCTCGAAACCGGTGACCGCCGAAACGGTTTCGACCTTGCCCGCGCGGATCAGGTCGATGAGCCCGACGTCGATGATGGGCACCGCGCCGTCGGCCAGCAGGCGGGTGTACGCGTCGGGCGCGGGGCGGGGCAGGCCGAAGGCGGACAGGTCCGGGGTCGTCATCCGGCTCGACAGCGCGATGATCCGGTTGACCAGCGGAACCGGCAGGTGGCGCAGCACGATGCCCGCCGAGCTCTGGCCGATCTTGGGCGCGACCTGGCGGCGCACGAAGGTCGGCACGGTGCGCACGGCGAGCCAGACCCGGGACGCGCCGCCCTCGACCAGGTCGACCGCGATCTCGGCGCCGGTGTTGCCGGTGCCGACCACCAGGACCTCACGGCCGATGTAGGGCGCGGCGTTGCGGTATTTCGAGGAGTGCACGAGTTCGCCCGGGAAGTCCTGGCGGCCCGGCCAATTCGGGATCAGCGGGGTGTGGTTGTAGCCGGTGGCCACGATGACCCGGTCGGCGGTGAGATCACCCTGGGCGCTGCGCGCGATCCAGCGCCCGTCCACCCGGTCGAGCCGATCGATCGTTGTGCCCGAACGCAATTCGATGCGGTGGTGACGGGAGTAGGCGTCGAGGTAGCGCACCACGTTCGCGCGGGCGACCCAATCCCCGTACGCGCGCGGGATCTTGAAGCCGGGCAGATGCGAGTGCGCGCGGATGGTGTGCAGATGCAGGCGTTCGTAGTGCCCGCGCCAGGCCGAGCCGACGGTGTACGCCTTGTCGACGATCGTCACGTCGAAGCCACTGTCGCGCAGACAGGCCGCCGCGGCGAGTCCACCCGGGCCGGCGCCGACGATCAGAACCGATTCACTCACTGGACCACCACTCGCTACGACGAACCCGAGAACACGTTTGCGCACCGACTATCGCACAGTTCAGAGCGGCGAAAGCGACAAGTCGGCCAGTTTGTGGTCAGTCGTCCAGATTGCCCTGGTCGGCGCGGCCATCCCGGCTTCACTAGCAGAACCAAGCAGTTGCTTGTTTTTGTGCGGTGAGCTACCAATGGACGTACACCCGCGTCGCGCCCTCCGACGCGAACCACACCGAAGGACACCGATGGACGACTTCGCACACCGCTCCGGCGCCACCCTGGTGCTGGGCGCCAGCGGCGGCCTGGGCGGCGCCATCGCGCGCATGTTCCTGGACCGCGGCAGCGACGTCGCACTGACCTGGTTCCGTTCGGCGAGCAAGCTCGATCCGGTACTGGCCGCGGCCGAGCAGGCGGGACGGCGCGCGCGGGGCTGGCAGCTCGACCTTTCGGACGCGGACCAGGTCGCGCGGGTCGTCGCACAGGCCGCCGCCGAATTCGACGGGATTCACACCCTGGTCTACGCGGCCGGCCCGCACATTCCCATGCGCCACCTGAGCCGGGTCGCGCCCGCGGACTTCCGCGCCCAGCTCCTGGACGACACCGCCGGATTCTTCGCGGCCGCGCACGCCGCCCTGCCCTTCCTGCGCGAGCGTGCCGGAAACATCGTCGCGGTCACCACCGCCGCCACCGTGCGGTTCCCCATCCGCGACGGTCTCTCCAGCGCGCCGAAAGCCGCGGTGGAGGCGCTGATTCGGGGCATCGCGGCCGAGGAGGGCCGGTACGGTATCCGCGCGAACTGCGTCGGGCCGGGCATGACCACCGACGGCATGGCCGAAAGGCTCATCGCCGCGGGCGAATTGGACGAGCACGCCCTGGAGGTGGCGCGCGGCAACATTCCGCTGCGGCGCTTCGGCGACGCGCAGGACATCGCCGAGGCGGTGTGCTTCCTGGCCTCGGACCGCGCGGATTTCATCAGCGGCCAGAAGCTCGACATCGACGGCGGCTACGGGGTCTGACGGCTGAGCGGTCCGACGGGTAAGTGGTCCGACGGCTAGTCCTACGGCCAGGGGCTAACGGTCCGAGACGATGATGCCCAGGGCATGGGCCAGGGTCGGGGCCAGATCGAACAGCTGAGTCTGTGCGATGGTCGCACCCGCCAGCGACTCCACGCCCTCGTAGATGCCCACGGACCTGGCGCCGCGCAGATCCACCTTCTTCAGCACCGCCTTGCGCATGGACAGCGCCTCGATCTCCGACCCGGGGAACGTCACCGAGGTCAGTTTCGCCTCGCTGATATCCACGTGCCGCAGCAGGCAATCCACGAACGAGACGTCGGTGAGGGTCGCACCGCGCAGATTCACCGAGTCGAATTTGCAGTTGTAGAACTTCACCCGGCGCACGCGCGCACCGAAGGCCTCCACGCCGGACAGCGCGTTCATCACCAATTCGGTGTCCAGCCAGGATGATTCGGTGAGGTCGGCGCGGATCCACTGGGTGCTGTGAATCCACACGTCGTTGAAGCGGGCGAAGGACAGGGAGCCGCCGGAGACGGTGGTGCCGGAGATAGCGCATTCGGTGAAACTGGCCCCGCGCATGTTGACGTCGTCCAGGTCGAGGCCGTCGAAATGGCCGCAGTCGTATTCGCCCTCGATGCCGACCTCGGTGTGCGGCTCCAGATGACGTGCGAACGGCAGATCAACCAACTCCCGCGGCATGCGGCTCCCTCGACTCGATCGGCGCGATCCGGGCCGCTGCGCCCGGCCGCTGCATCCGGCTCGTCGACCGTAGACGAGGGCTCCGACAACTCCGCCCGGCGGGCGCGAGCCGACCCGTAAGCAGACCGACCGGTTCGGGCGCGGCGGGCCGTCGCGCGCCGCGCCGGAATTTACGATGGGGGAATTCTCCGGCGTCGGCGGGCACGAACGGAAGGCGGTTCGACATGCGGGTTGTGGCTGAGATTCTGGTGGGATTGCTCGCCCTGCTGCACATCTACATCCTGGTGATGGAGATGTTCCTGTGGACCACGCCCCGGGTGCGCGCGGCATTCGGAATGACCGCCGAATTCGCCGAGGACACCAAGGTGCTGGCCGGGAACCAGGGCCTGTACAACGGCTTTCTGGCCGCGGGACTGATCTGGGGACTGATCGCCGGGGATCCGGTCGGGCGGGCGGCCCAGATCTTCTTCTGCATCTGCGTGGTCGTCGCGGGGGTCTACGGCGGCACCACCGCCAGCAGGCGAATCCTCTATGTTCAGGCTCTGCCGGGTGCGCTGGCATTGACGGCGGTACTGCTCGCCGGGTAAACGATAGCCACGACGACTGCACCACTGACAGGGACTCGCGCCAGCCCCGAAAAGGAATGTCGAGTAACAATTTCACCTAGATCAAAGACTTAGGTGAGGATGTACGGTGCAGACCGACGACGTGGCCGACGTTGACCCTTTGGATTGGAATTGACTGTTCGATGAAGTTCTCTGCTCGACGCGGCGCGGCCGCTCTCCGGATCACCGCGATAGCGCTGACCGCCGCCCTCTCGGTGGCGACGTTCAGCGGTGTCTCCTCGGCGGAGCCGCAGAAGCCCTCCTCCATCACCTCCGTCAAGAAGGACGGCCGCACCTGGCACCTGAAGGTGTACTCGGCCGCGATGGCCAAGGAGATCACGGTCGACGTGCAGCGCCCGGCCGATGATTCGGTTCCCGCGCCCAACCTCTACATGCTCAACGGCCTCGACGGCGGTGAGGGCACCGCCAACTGGAAGGCCCGCACCGACGCGCTGCAGTGGCTCTCGGACAAGCCGGTCAACGTCATTCAGCCGATCGGCGGCATGGGCAGCTACTACACCGACTGGATCAAGGAGGATCCGCGGCTCGGTGTGAACAAGTGGACGACCTTCTTCACCCAGGAGCTGCCCCCGCTGCTGGACGCTGAGCTGAACTCCACCGGTCTCAACGCGCTGACCGGCCTGTCCACCTCGGGCACCTCGGTGCTGCAGCTGGCCGAGGCCAAGCCGGGCCTGTGGAAGACCGTCGCGGCCTACAGCGGCTGCGCGCAGATCGCCGACCCGGTCGGGCAGCAGTTCGTCAAGCTCTCCGCCGAGACCTGGGCGGGCGGCAAGACCGAGAACATGTACGGACCGGCCGACAGCCCGCTGTGGAAAGAGAACGATCCGGTTCTCAACGCCGAGAAGCTGCGCGGCACCCACCTGTACATCTCCACCGGTAGCGGCATCCCGGTCATGGAGGACGTGCAGTACTACCTCGACAGCGCGCCCGGCATCAGCGGCGTGGTGAACCTGAGCCTCGGCGTCATCATCGAGGCCGCGGTCAACGGCTGCACCGCCAACCTCAAGAGCCGCCTGGACGGCCTGGGCATCCCGGCCACGTACCAGTTCAACCCGGTCGGCACCCATTACTGGCCGTACTGGGAGCAGGCGCTGCACGAGTCCTGGCCGCTGCTGGCCCAGGGCATGGGCATCTAAACCCACACCCACGCAGGGCATCCGGCCCGTACTCGCACAGAAAGCGGGAGGGATCCATATATGGATCCCTCCCGCTTTCTCGTGCGCAGCGTTCCCGAGGCGGATCTACTCCGTGTCGCAGCCGTTTCCGCCGAGCGCGCTCAGATCCACGACCTCGGCCATGGCGTGGTAGCCCGCCGGATTCGGGTGCAGCAGATCGGGTCCGGCGTAGCGCGGATCGAGCCTGTCCGGATCGGCCGGATCCTGTAGGGCGGCGGCGAAGTCGATGACCGAGTCCGACAGGCGCTGGGCGCGGATCCAGTCGTTGACGCGCAGGCGAATCGGGTTCTGGCGGGGAGCCAGGGTGTCGCCGATGAGCGAATCACCGGCCGGGGTCAGGGTTCCCAGGTGCACGCGGAGCCCGGCGGCGTGCAGGCGGGCGATCAGGGCGGTGTAACCGGCCACCAGGCCGTCGTAGTCCGTGCCCAGCGGTGAGTCCAGGTCGTTGATGCCCGCCAGCACGATGACGTCCGAAACCGCCGCCTGGGCAAGGACATCGGAGTCCAGGCGGGACACCAGGCCGGGCCCGAACATCGGGATGATGCCGTCGTCGACCAGCTCGTTTCCGGAGATGCCCGCGTTCAGCACGACCAGCGGCAGCCCGGCCGCGTCGATGCGGCGCTGCAGGAAGTCCGGGTAGCGGGCGTCGGCGTCCAGAATCCCCGAATGCTGTGGCACGCCCAGGTAGTCGGCCGAGACGTAGCCGTCGGTGATCGAATCGCCCAGTGCGACAACGGCGGAGACCGCGGGCCCGGCGGTGACCTCGACCGCGGACACCAGCGGCGCCGAGGTGGTGGTGAGACCGTAGGCAGCGCCGGTGACGTCCGCGGCACTGTCGCCGCTGCCGGGCGCGGTGTAGTAGCTGGTGGCGTTGCCGTTGAAGTGCCCGCTCAGCGCGGGCGCAGGCCCGGGCAGATACACGCTCACCGCGAGCGATTCCCATGCGGTGGAAGCGAACTCGACCGGGTCGCTGAGCAGTTCCCCGCCCGGCTCCACGGTGACGCCGGCGCGCCCACCGAAGGTCACGGGCCGCAGCGTCGCGGCCTCGACCCCCGCCCCCGCGGTCTGCCCCGCGACGGTGACCCTGCCGACGGTGAGCGGCAGCGGCCGGAACCTGTTGGTCAGCTTGATCCGCACCTGGCGTCCGCCCCGGTGCGGGGTCACCACGACGCGATAGGTCTGCTCCCCGATCGAAGCGATGGGCCGCAGCAGCGGATCGATCAGCCCCACCGCGTCCGAGGGGCTCGCTGTCCACGCACCCACCCAGCGCTCCCCCACGCAGGAGCCGTCCCCGGTCTCGGCGCGCGCCGGTCCCGTCCCGACGATCCCCGCGAACGTCAGCGCGGCGAGCATTCCGGCCCCCGCCCGCGCCGAACGCGAATCCTTGTTCATCCCGACCACTTCCATCAGCGACCGCCGGCCCCGGACAGGACTGGACGGGCGGTCAGCCTAGCCGGGCGGCCGGGGCCGCCGACGCGAATTCGCCACCTCGCGGCACCGGATTCCGGTCCGGCCGATCCGGCCCCCGGCCTGGGGATCCGAGGGTCGCGGCGCGGCTCGCGGTCAGGCGTCCAGAACGTCTCGGGCGGACACCGGCCCTACCGCGGCGCGCCCCGGATGGATACGATCGGTTCGCGTCTCGGGCGGGCGTTCACGCCCTGCCGCGCGAGACCGCGGCTCGTGTCCGGCCCGTTCGAATCGCTTTCTCGCTCGCTGACCTTGCTAAGGTTTGGATCGCCGATATCGGTGGAATGTTGCTTGCGATTGCCATTCACCTCAACGAGGAGGCACGGAATGAGTTTCGAAGGGCCCGAATCCGAAGAAGAATTATCTGCTCCGGTTTTCTCCCTTATTCCTCGCTCGTCTGCTTTACGCTCACCCCGTTCGGGCATCACGACCGAACGGCCCCTGCACATCGTTATGGTCGCGCCGCCCTACTTCGATATTCCACCGGCCGGTTACGGCGGCGTCGAGGCCATCGTGGCCACCCTCGCCGACGAGCTGGTCGACCGCGGGCACCGGGTCACCCTGCTCGCAGCCGGGCGCGAAGGCACGAAGGCGCGCTTCATCCGGGTGTGGGACGACGTGCTGACCCATCGGCTCGGCGAGCCGTATCCGGAGATCGTGAACGCGTTCAAGGCAATGCGGGTGATCGAGAAATTACACGCCGAGGATCCGATCGATATCGTTCACGATCACACCTTCGCCGGTCCGGGTAACGCCGCCGCCTATCGAATGATGGGAATCCCCACGGTCGTCACCGTGCACGGGCCGGTCGACGCCGATATGGACGAGTATTACCGGTCTTTCGACCAGAGCGTGCAACTCGTGGCGATCAGCGATCGGCAGCAGGCGCTGGCCCCGGATTTGAATTGGATCGCCCGGGTGCACAATGCGATCTGCCCCGAGGAATGGCCCTTCCGGACCCAGAAAATGGATTACGCGCTCTTTCTGGGCCGTTACGCGCCCTACAAGGGGCCGGATCTGGCCCTGCGGGCCGCGCACGACGCCGGCCTGCGCCTGATCCTGGCGGGCAAGTGCAACGAACCGCCGGAGAAGAAGTACTTCGAGGAGGTCGTGCGGCCCCTGCTCACCGACGCCGACGACGTCTTCGGTGAAGCCGACGCCACCGCCAAGCGCCAGCTGCTCGCCGGCGCGCGCTGCCTGCTGTTCCCGATCACCTGGGAGGAGCCGTTCGGCATCGTGATGATCGAGGCGATGGTGTGCGGCACCCCGGTGATCGCGCTGCGCGGCGGCGCCGTCGCCGAGGTCATCGAGGACGGGGTCACCGGGTTCATCTGCGACGACCCCGAGGAACTGCCCGTCGCGATCGCGCGGATCGACGAGATCGATCCGTACGCCTGCCGGGCCCGGGTGGAGGAACTGTTCGCCGCGGATCGCCTGGCGCAGGGCTACGAGGCGGCGTACCGGCGGGCGGTGAACGCGGGGCCGCAACGGGTTTCGGCCGCACGCGCGCATCGCATCATGGTGCCCGCGGTGGCCGGACTGGCGGACGAGATGGTGCCCAGCCGGACATGACGATTTTCAATGCCGGTCAGCCGCCGGTGACAGAGGATCACGGCGGCATCGTGACCATGGTCGAGGCGAGCACGTTCTGTCTGTCGGACGCGCTCGGAGATATGCACGCGGGCACCGCGCAGGGACTCTTCTATCGCGATGCCCGCGTCCTCGCCCGGTGGGAACTGCGACTGGACGGCCGTGCGCCGGAACAGCTTTCGGTGATGATGCCGGAGGCCTTCCGGGCCCGGTTCGTCGCGCGCAAACCGCCGAGTCCGGGCGTGGCCGACGCCACGGTGCTGGTGCTGCGCCGGCGCATGATCGGCGACGGCATGCGCGAGATCATCGTGGTGCGCAACCTCGGTGACGAGGACACCGCCATGACGGTCACCCTGCACGCGGACTCCGATTTCGCGGATCTGTTCGCGGTCAAGGAGGGCCGGGTGACCAGCGGCGGTTGTGAGCTGCGGGCCGTGGATCATGTACTGCACCTGAGTGATCGGCGTGATTCGGGGCGCGGGCTCAGTATCACCGCCGACAACGATCCGCTGGTCCAGCCGGGGACGCTGACCTGGCAGATCGTGGTGCCGCGGCGCGGCAGCTGGGAGACGACGGTGCAGTGCCAGCCGATTCTCGAGCACCGCGCGGTGCCGATGAACCTGGCCTGCGAGGACGAGGGCAATCCGTCGAACAAGATCCGGCAGTGGCGTTCCACCGCGACGTCGCTGGCCGCCACCGGCCCCGGACTGACCGCGGTGCTGCAGCGCACCGAGAGCGATCTGGGCGCGCTGCGCATGGACGATCCCGCAGACGGGACGGCCTACGTGGCGGCGGGCGCGCCCTGGTTCATGGCGCTGTTCGGGCGCGACAGCCTGCTCACCTCGTGGATGGCGCTGGTGCTGGATTCGGACCTGGCGCTGGGAACCCTGCGTCAGCTCGCGAAATTGCAGGGCACGCAGGTCAATCCGGTGACCGAGGAGGAGCCGGGCCGGATCATGCACGAGATGCGGCACGGGCCCGGCGGCGATCAGGTGCTGGGCGGGTCGGTCTACTACGGCACCGCCGACGCGACACCGCTGTTCGTCATGCTGCTCACCGAATGCCGGCGCTGGGGCGTGGATCAGGCGGCGATCGCCGAACTGCTACCGGCCGCGGACGCGGCGCTGGCCTGGATCGACGAGTACGGCGACGCCGACGGTGACGGATTCGTGGAGTATCAGCGCAAGACCGATCGCGGGCTGGCCAATCAGGGCTGGAAGGACAGCTGGGACTCCATCAGCTTCGCCGACGGGCATCTGGCCGATCCGCCGATCGCGCTGTGCGAGGTGCAGGGCTACGTGTACGCCGCCCGGCTGGGGCGGGCGGACATCGCCGAGGCAGCCGGAGATACCGCCACCGCGACCCGGTTGCGCGAGCAGGCGCGAGAGCTGAAAGACCGCTTCGATCAAGCGTTCTGGCTGCCCGAGCGGGGCTGGTACGCCATGGCGCTGGACGCGGCCAAGCGCCCGGTCGACGCACTCGGCAGCAACGCGGCGCAGCTGCTGTGGACCGGCATCGTCCCCGACGAGCGCGCGGCCGTGCTCATCGAACGGCTCGCGAGCGCCGACATGGACAGCGGTTTCGGGCTGCGCACCCTGTCCGCGGCCATGGGGCGGTTCAATCCCATGGGCTACCACAACGGTTCGGTGTGGCCGCACGACACCGCCATCGCCGTCGCGGGATTGCTTCGCTACCAGCACATTCCGGGAGCCTGGGATCTGGCCGAGCGGCTCGCGGGCGGACTGCTGGAGGCGATCCGCGAGTTCGGGGCGCGGCCGCCGGAGTTGTTCTGCGGCTTCGATCGCGGTGAATTCCGTTCGCCCGTACCGTATCCCACCTCGTGCTCACCGCAGGCATGGGCCAGCGCCGCGCCGTTGCTGCTGCTGCGCTCGTTCCTCGGGCTGGAACCGAACGTGCCCCGGCGCACCCTGACCGTGCTGCCGCGCCTGCCCGAGCGCGCGGGCCGGGTGCGGCTGGCCGAGCTGCGGCTGGGGCCCGCCACGGTCACCATCGAGGCCGAGGGGACGGAGGTCCGCGTCGAGGGGCTGCCCGCGGAGTGGACGCTGATCCAGCCGTGAGCGACGTTGCCGCCCCCGCCTCGGCCGGCGGCCGAGGCGGGGGCGGCACCATGATTGGACCCCGAGGGGGCGATTTCGGCCCAATTCGGACGACTCGAGCAGGCGATGGTCGACTCCGTACGGCGGATCGCGGTGCGGGCCACGGCCATCGAAGGTGATCGAGCTCGCGGCCGGGCTCAGGCGCCGTAGCCCCGCAGCGCGCGAGCCGATCGTTCCTGGGCATCCAGGAGTTCGTCGCCGTGCTCGTCCACCCACGCGCCCAGCGCGCGCATCGGCCCCCGGACCAGGCTCTGCCCGAGCGGGGTGAGCGCGTACTCCACCCGCGGCGGGGCCTGCGCGTAGCTGCGCCGCTCGATCAGGCCGTGGCCGAGCAGCCGGCGCAGGGCCTCGGTGAGCGCCTTGTCGCTGAGTCCCCCGATGCCCGCGCGCAATTCGCGCCGCCGGCGCGGCCCCTCGTGCAGCGCGGCGATCACCACCGGGTCCCAGGTGTGGGCGAACAGATCCGTGGCCGCACGCATGCGGCAGTCCGCGACCAGCTCGTCGCGCGGGTCTCCGGCAGCGCTCATACGTCCATGATCGCGCAGTCGTTTCGCACCGATCGGTGCGGATCGACCTGCCTACCGTTGCTCCCGAACGCCGGACACGAAAACACCGGCCACGAGCAGGAGCACACGATGCGAATCGCAATTCTGGGTACGGGCACGCTGGCCGCCGCGCTGGGGAGTCGCTGGGTGGCGGCCGGGCACGAGGTCGTGGTGGCGGGGCGGTCGCCGGATCGAGCCGAGGAGACCGCGCGGCGGCTCGGCGCGCGGGCCGGCGCCCCGCGCGCGGCGGTGGCCGGGGCCGACGCGGTACTGCTGGCCGTGGCCTGGAGCGGGGTCGAGGACATCCTGCGGGCGGCGGGCGCGGGCGACCGAACACTCGGCGGCACAACGCTGATCGACCCGACCAATGCCATCGACCACGGCGTCGGCGCGCTGCTGACCCCGCCCGGCACGTCCGGGGCCGGGCACATCGCCGCGCTCGCGCCGGGCGCGCACGTGGTGAAGGCCTTTCACCTGTTTCCGGCCGGCCAGTGGAGCGATCCCGCCAATCCGCCTGTGACGGTGACGATCTGCGGCGACGACCCGCACGCCCTGGCCGTCACCGAAACGCTGATCCGGGACGCGGGCTCGCGCTCGACGGTGCTGGGCCCGCTCGCGCGCGCCCGCCAGCTCGAGGAGGTCGCGGGCTTCGCGATCGGGCTGATCTTCCGCGGCGCGGATCCCCGCGACGCGCTCCCGGCCGCACCCGCGCACATCCCGGGCGGCTAGGAACTCGCGGATGCCGCGTCCCGGAACCGATGGCAGTATGCGAGGCGTGGGTGACTTCTTCGAACGCATCATCGACCTGGACGTGACCGCCGCCGAGGCGGGTTCGCTCGCCGATCGCACGGTGGACTGGATGGTGTCGCACGGCCGGCTGCGACGCGAGACCTCGGGCGAGGCGATGTACAGCCTGCACGCGGAGACGGGATACCTGCCCGGCCCGGAGTGGCCGGGGATCGCCCGGGAGTGGGGCGCGGACTGGATCCCCGGCCCCGTCGCGGTGATCGTGGGCCGCCACGCCCACTACGGCGGGCAGGGCGAGATCGAACCCGCTTGGGCGGGGTGCCCGCGCTGCGGGGCCCGCACGGTGATCATCGACTACCCCACCGCGTGGGAAGCCGATCCCGAGGTCTGGCGCCCGTTCGCCACGGCGATCGAGTCCTGGGAGCGCACCGGCTCCGGCACGGCCACCTGCCCGTCCTGCGCCGCCGCGAGCCCCATCACCGAGTGGACGTGGGCCGACGAGTTCGCCCTGGGCGCACTGGCTTTGGACTTCTGGGGCTGGCCGCCCCTGACCGACGAGTTCGTCGCCGAGCTGACGACGTTCCTGGCCCACCGCGTCGAGCACCATTCGGGCAAGTTCTGATCACTCGCCGGGGTCCCGGTAGCTGTCGCCGTGGCGGTGCACCACCCGCCATTCGCCGTCCTCGCGGCGCGCGACGGTGGTCGAGCGCAGCGCGTAGGTGACGGGCGAACCGTTGGCGGTGGCGGTGATGCGCTCGATGGCGACCAGATACGCGAGGTCACCGCTCGAACCGGAGGCCACCACCTCGTGGGTCAGGGCGGCGCAACGGGGTCAGTCTGGCACAGGCGCGCCGGACCGTGCGCGGAACGCGGTGGTCAGCGGGGGCGCAGGACGAACACCGGGATCTCGCGGGTGGTCCAGGACTGGTAGGTGTCGAAGTCGGCGTAGGTCTCGACCAGCAGGGGCCACAGGCGCGCGCGTTCGGCGGGGGTGGCCAGATCGGCGCGCACGGGGCGGTGTTCGCGGCCGATCCGGATGTGGGTCTCGGGGTTGGCGCGCAGATTGTGGTACCAGTGCGGGTTCTTCGTCAGGCCACCCTGGGAGGCGACGATGACGATGTCGTCGCCGTCGGGCATGTAGAGCAGCGGCGAGGTGTAGTCCGCGCCGGACTTCGCGCCGCGGTGTTCGAGCAGCAGGGTGGCGACGGGCTTGCGGAATCCCGCGCCGATGCGCCACTTGTTGCCGATCCGGCCGCCGGTGCGTTTGAAGATCCACACCTGGGCGCGGCCCATGATCCGGAACATGGTCGGGAGCGAGGGGTGATCGAGCTGTTTGGGGCGCGGGGGCGGGGTGGCGGCCATCGTCTTCCTTCCGTCGAAGCACGATGACCATACATCGATGACCATGTGTATGGTCAAGGTCTGCCGCGGGGCAACCCGGTACCGTCGGACCCGGACGAGTCGGTGAAGGAGTGAATTCGGTGCGCACGCATGGCTGGTCGGGGTCGGCGCCCGTCGACGACGACGAGGCCATCGCCCGCATCCTGGCCTCGGCCCGGCGGGCGATCGACGCCTCGGGCGGCGATTTCAGCATCGCCGAGGTGGCCCGCGATCTGGGCGTCACCCGCCAGACCGTCTACCGGTACTTCCCCAGCGCCGAAGCGCTGCTGACCGCGACCGCCATCGCGCAGACCGACGCGTTCCTGGACGTGCTGGCCCGCCACGTCGGCGATATCCGGGATCCGGCGGAGGCGGTCGTGGAGGGCATCGCCTACACCCTGGAACGGCTGCCGCACGAGAAGTACCTGAATCTGCTGCTGAGCCCGGGCCGCGCCGGCGCGTTCTCGGCGGGCGTGACCTCCGATGTCGCACTGGCTTTCGGGCGTTCGATCCTGGATCGGTACGCGGTGGACTGGGCGGCGGCCGGGCTGTCCGGGGCCGCCCTCGACGAACTCGCCGAGCACATGCTGCGGGTGGTGCAGTCCTTCGTCATCGATCCCGGCCGGCCGCCGCGGCACGGCGCTCGGCTGCGCGCCTACCTGCACACCTGGGTCGGCCCGGCGCTGGTGGGGTTCAAGACGATTCGTTGATGCGGACCTGATTGCCCGCCGGGTCGCGGAAGGCGCAGTCGCGAATCCCGTAGGGCTGCACGGTCGGTTCCTGGACGACCTCGGCGCCGGTGGCCTGCACCCGCTCGAAGACCGCGTCCAGATCCTCGGCCGCGAGCACGATGGTGCCGTAGGTGCCCTTGGCCATCATCTCGGCGATGGTGCGGCGCTCGGGTTCGGTGATGCCCGGATCCCCGTCGACCGGATGCAGGACGATCGAGGTCGCCGGCTGACCGGGCGGGCCGACGGTGATCCACCGCAGGCCGTTGTAGCCCACGTCCTGACGGACCTCGAAGCCGAGCCGGTCCCGGTAGAAGGCGATCGCGGCGTCCGCGTCGTCGTGCGGCAGGAAGCTGGATTGAATGGTGAGTTCCATGGCTTCCACGCTAGGACCTGCGACCGGACCGGTGCTTCTCGATTCCTGACCGGTCCGCGCCGGTGCCCGAACCGCTCAGGCCGAGGGGACACCCGCGCGATCGGGGTCGTCGAAGCGGCCGGTGGCCAGGGCGGACTCCCGGTGCCGGGCCGGGAAGCCCGGACCCAGGCGGACCGACACGTCCGCGTGGGCCAGGGGTTCGCGGCAGTGCGCGCACACCACCTCGGCGTGGGTGTCGTGGGCACAGGTGTTGTGGTGCAGGATGACCGGCGGCCCGGCCTCGGGTGCGAGCCAGCGATCGCCCCAGCGCATCATGGCCGCGATGACCGGGAAGAAATCGCGGCCCTGCGCGGTGAGGTGGTATTCGTACCGGGGCGGGCGCTCCCGATAGCGCACCCGCTCGAGCAGGTTCTCCTCGACGAGCCGGTTCAGGCGCTGGGTCAGGACATTGCGGCTCAGGCCCAGCGTGCGCTCGAATTCGTCGAAACGTTTGGCCCCGTAGAAGGATTCGCGCAGGATCAGCGGCGTCCACCAATCCCCGATGAGATCGACGGTACGCGCGACGGTGCACGGCCAGTTCGCGAAGGTCGTGCGCTTCATACCGGCACGCTGTCCAGACTCATACCGGCACCATATCCAAGCGGGCGGGCACGTACTTGTGCCACGGGGTACCGACCCACTCGTCCCGGGAGTCGAATTCGGTGAGTTCGTTGGGCGCCACCCCGGTCGTGACCGGCACGCCGTCGGGTCCGGTGACCGAGAGCCCGAAGCCGTTGGGCAGGGACAGGTGCCCGGGGCGCATGCGGTCGGTGGGCTCGACCGGGACCTCGGTGCTGCCGCGCCGGGTGGTCACCCGCACCAGATCCCCGGGGGCCAGCCCGAGACGTTCGGCGTCGGCGAGACTGATGCGCAGGGTGCCGCCGCCGTCGCGCTTGCGCCAGCGCGGGTCGCGGACGATGGTGTTGGCGGTGAAGGCCCGGCGTTCACCCGCGGACAGCACGAACGGCCACTCCCCCGATTCGCCCTCGGCGTCGGGCAGCCCGGCCAGCACCGCCAGCAGTTCGGGCACCACCAGGCGGACCTTTTTGCCGCGCAACCGATTCCAGGTCACCTCGTAGTCGTCCTCGGTGATGACGATGCCGTGCTCGCCGGCCAGAATCGCCTCGAACAGCCGCTCCCCCGCCGCCAATCCCGTGCCGTACCCGGCGCGTTCGACGCTGTCGGGGAATTTGCGGACGCAGTTGTAGGCCGCCGCCCACAGCAGCGCGGCCGCGGCGGCGTCCCCCGGCAGGGTCGGCCCGAGGGTCCGATAGAGCAGCACGGGAGCGAGTTTCGAGCGCTGCGGATCCGCCAGTACCCCGAGGAAGGCCATGGCGAAGGCCTCGCGGCCCTGGGCGAGCGCGGCGCGCAACGGCGCGTAGTCGTCCTCGGTGAGCACCCCGGCGGCCTCGACCAGACGGGCGTGGATCTCGGGCTCGGCGAGCACGCCGTCCGGGGCGGGCAGCACCGGGTGGCGCAGGTGGAAGATGTTGCGCGGGAAGTCGAAATTGAAGAACGTCGCCTCGTACTTCTCGAACTGGGTCGCGGCCGGCAGCACGTAGTCCGCCTCGCGGGCGGTCTCGGTCATGGCGACGTCGATCACCACCACCAGTTCCAGCGAGCGCAGCGCCGCGCGCATGCGGGCCGAATCCGCCAGCGAGTGCACCGGATTGCTGCTCTCGATGAACATGGCCCGGTAGCGCGCGGGATGATCGGTGAGGATCTCCTCGGTGATGACGTTGCACGGCACCAGCCCGCTGATGATCGGCGCGCCGGCCACCGGTGAGGCCGGCCCCTCCCCGGCCGGATGCCCGCGATCGTGGCCGATGGCGGCCATCCCGGTGAAGGCGTACTGGGTGCCGGGCTTGGCGACATTGCCGGTCAGCAGCCACACCAGCTTCTCCACGTAGCTGACCACCGTGGAATAGCGGTTCATCTGCACGCCGAGATCCTCGAGCGCGGCCACCGACTGCGCGCGAGCCAGCCGCCGGGTCGCCGCGGTGACCAGGTCGAGGTCGACATCGGCGGTGGCGCAGTACTTCTCGATGGGTACCGCGCGAAGCACCGCGAGCACCTCGTCCACGCCCTCTGCGTGCTCGGCCAGCCAGTCGGCGTCGATGAGGTTGTCGCGCACCATGATCGCGGCCATCGCGGACAGCAGGTACACGTCGGTGCCCGGTCGCAACTGCAGGTGGAAGTCCGCCAGCTCGGCGGTCTCGGTGCGAACCGGGTCCAGCACGATCATGGACCGGTTCGGATCGCGGGCGATCTCCTTGAGCACCGTGCGCGCCCGCGGAAAGCCATGGGACTGATAGGGATTCTTGCCGACGAAGAAGGCCACCTCGGCGTGCTCGACATCGGCGCGCATGGGGTACCCGAACATCCGCGCGCCCACCCAGAAGTCACCGGTCTTCTCCTGCGCGAGGGCGCTGGAGCGATAGCGCATGCCGAACGCGGCCATGGTCGCGGGCGCGTAGGCCCCGCCCAGGTGATTGCCCTGCCCGCCGCCGCCGTAGTAGAAGATCGACTCCCCGCCGTGGCGCAGCCCGACCTCCTGCAGGCGCGCGGTGATCTCGGAAATCGCTGTGTCCCAATCGATTTCCTCGAACTCGCCGTCCGCGCGGCGGCGCAGCGGCGCGGTCACCCGGCCGACGCGGCCGTTCTGGTAGTGGTCCAGCTGCAGGGCCTTGTTGCAGGTGTAGCCCGCCGAGGCGGGATGCAGCTTGTCCCCGCGGATCTTCTCGAAGGAGCGGCCGTCTGGCCCGAGCAGGACCTGGATACCGCAGTTGCACTCGCACAGGATGCAGGCCGTGGGCTTCCACTCGTTCATCGGCCCAGCGTAAGCCAGTCAGTTCACAAACGCTACTAACTTCGGCGAACCGACTGCCGTACGCTCGATACCGGTGCGCGAGCGCCCGAGAGCGCACAGCCATGAGCCCGAAAAGCACGAAACCGGACGATCCCCTGGACCGACCCGACCCGTGAGAGGCGATCCGTGAGCACTACGAGCGACACTTCGGCCGACAATGACACTTCGGCCGACAACCTCGACAGCGGCGACGGCGACACCATCGCCCCCGAGCCCTATCGCCTGTCCGAGGCCCCCGGCCCGCTCACCCCGGGCGAGCTCACCGCCCTGGACGCCTGGTGGCGCGCGGCGAACTACCTCGCGGTCGGCCAGATCTACCTGATGGACAATCCACTGCTGCGCACCCCGCTCGAACCCGAGCACATCAAACCGCGCCTGCTCGGCCACTTCGGCACCGTCCCCGGCCTGAATCTAGTGTGGGCGCACGCGAATCGGGCCATTCGCGCCCGCGATCTGAACGCCGTCTTCGTGGCCGGACCGGGCCACGGCGGGCCCGGCCCCAACGCCTGCGGCTGGCTCGAGGGCACCTACTCCGAGCTGTACAGCGGCATCCCACAGGACGCGGACGGCATGGCCGCGCTGTTCGCGCAGTTCTCCTTCCCCGGCGGCGTGCCCAGCCACTGCGCGCCCGAGACCCCCGGCTCCTTTCACGAGGGCGGCGAACTCGGCTACTCGCTGCTGCACGCTTTCGGTGCGGCCCTGGACAATCCGGATCTGACGGTGTTCTGCGTCATCGGCGACGGCGAGGCCGAGACCGGGCCGCTGGCGGCGAGCTGGCACGCCGACAAGTTCCTCAGTCCCGAGCGCGACGGGGCGGTGCTGCCGATTCTGGCGCTGAACGAGTACAAGATCGCCAATCCGACCCTGCTGGCCCGGATTCCGCGCACCGAACTCGAATCACTCCTGCGCGGTTACGGTTACGAACCGTACTTCGTCTCCGGGCGCGACCCCGGCACGGTGCACCAGGACATGGCCGCCGCGCTGGACGCCGCCCTGGACGGCATCGCCGCGGCCCAGCGCGCCGCCCGCGAGGACGGCAGCCGGGAGCGACCGGCCTGGCCCATGATCGTGCTGCACACCCCCAAGGGCTGGACCTGCCCGCCGGTGGTGGACGGCGAACCCGTCGAGGGCACCTTCCGCGCCCACCAGGTGCCGCTGCCCAGCGCCCGCCAGAACGCCGAACATCGTGCGGTCCTGGAACAGTGGCTCAAATCGTATCGGCCGGAAGAACTCTTCGACGAGGCCGGCCGGCCGGTGCCGGAACTGCTCGCGCAATCACCCGCCGGCGATCGGCGCATGAGCGCCAATCCGGTCGCCAACGGCGGCACGCTGCTGCGCGATCTGTCGCTGCCGCGCTGGCGGGACTTCGGGGTCGAGGTCAGCGCCCCGGGCGCGGTGAAACACGAGGCCACCCGCGTTCTCGGCGGCTGGCTGCGCGAGGTCACCCGCCGCAACCCGGACAACTACCTGACCTTCGCCCCCGACGAACTCGCCAGCAACCGGCTCCAGGACATTCTCGAGGTCACCGGCCGGGACTGGCAGGGCGAGATCGGGGAATTCGACGTCGGCCTGGACCGCACCGGCCGGGTGATCGAGGTGCTGTCCGAGCATCTGTGCCAGGGCCTGCTCGAGGGCTATCTGCTCACCGGCAGGCACGGCACCTTCACCTGCTATGAGGCGTTCATCCACATCGTCGACGCCATGTTCAACCAGCACGCGAAATGGCTCGACGCCAGCGCCGCCGTGCCGTGGCGACGGCCCATCGCCAGCCTCAATTACCTGCTGTCCTCCCACGTCTGGCGGCAGGACCACAACGGCTTCACCCATCAGGACCCGGGATTCCTGGACGTGGTGCTCAACAAGAGCCCCGAAATCGTGCGCATCTATCTGCCGCCGGACGCCAATACCCTGCTGTCCACCTTCGATCACTGCCTGCGCTCGCGGCACTACGTGAACGTGGTGGTGGCGGGCAAACAACCGCAGGAGAGCTGGCTCTCGATCGAGGCCGCCGCCGAGCACTGCGCGCGCGGCATCGGCATCTGGCCGTGGGCGGGCAACAACGCCGAGCCCGGCGCCGCCCCGGACGTGGTGCTGGCCTGCGCCGGTGACATCCCGACGCTGGAAACCCTTGCCGCGGCGCAGATTCTGCGCGAACGCCTGCCCGAGCTCCGGGTCCGGGTGGTGAACGTCGTCGACCTCATGCGCCTGCTCCCGCGCGAGGATCACCCGCACGGCTTGCCCGACAGCGAATTCGACACCCTGTTCACCCGCGATCGACCGGTCATCTTCGCCTTCCACGGCTACCCCTGGCTCGTGCACCGCCTGACCTACCGGCGCACCAACCACTCCGGGCTGCACGTGCGCGGATACAAGGAGAAAGGCACCACCACAACGCCTTTCGACATGGTCATGCTCAACGACCTGGACCGCTACCACCTGGTCATGGACGTCATCGACCGCGTGGAATCACTGCGCGAACACGCCGCCGAACTGCGGCAGGACATGGTCGACGCGCGCTGGCGGGCGCGGGCGTGGACTCGCGAACACGGCGAGGACATCCCGGTCGTCGCCGACTGGAAATGGCTCTAGCGGGCCCGGCGATCAGGACGAGACGCTGGCGGGCGTGCGCACGATGCGCCCGCCGAGTCGTTCGTTGACCGCGAACCCGTGCCGGCGGCACCATGCCGCCAGGGCCGGCACCGCGGAATCGTCGTCACGGAAGGTCGGCACGAGCTGGCCGACGATGTACAGGTGCTGGGCGTCCGCCGCCCGGCACAGCTGCTGCAGCAGCGCGGAGCCGAAACCCGAACCGCGCAGCTCCGGATTGACCGTGATGTTGTCGAGCTTGATGGTGTCGGCGTACAGATCGAAGACCACCTCGGCCGGCGCGTCCGCGCGGCGCAGGGCCAGCACGTCCGACGGCAACGGGCGCAACGCGCCGGGTAGGTGCTCGGTCAGGCGGCGCGCGGCATCCTCGTCGGGAGCGGCCCGGGTGACCGCGACCACCTGCTCGGTCAGCTCGGCCACCGCGGCCCGGTCCCCGAACGCGGCCAGCGGGCGGGTCCGCTCGGCGGTCTCGAAGATGACGCGCAACTGCCGCGTCCAGTGCGGTGCGGTCGCCTCGTGGTCCGCGATCAGATCCTGCAGGGTGTGCTCGAGGCAGATCGAACGCCCGAGGCTGCGAACGAGGCCCCCGGACAGCACACCCCATTCGTGGTCCTCCGCGCCGACGCCGTGGTGCGCGAGCTCGCGCAGCAGCACATCGCGCCGTCCCGCCGCGTTCGCGATCGACGCCCCGGGCAACCGGTGCAGCCAGCGCCGCCAGCCGGTGAGATTGGCGCGAATGCGGCCGGCCGCCACCTCGCCGCTGGCGTCCAAGTAGTTGCACAGCGCTTGCTGGCGTCTCTCCAGCAGCTCGTTCGTGCGCTCCATTCCGGGATCAGCGGGCAGTGATTTGGCCTCACTCATACCCAACAAGCTAGCCCCAGGGTCATAAGAGGCAGGTTATCGGCGCGCTCGAGATTTCATTCGATGCAAAAAACGCGACCTCCGCGCTACCGGGGAACGGTTTGCTGGTCGGTCCACAACGCGCCCGGCGGACTGTATCGAACGGCGGGCGCCGATTCGTCCGCGAGCGCGGCGATCCGGGTCAGCAAATCCCGCTCGTACTGCTTGGCCTGCCCGTACGTGTAGTGGAACGAGCTGCGCAGCGCCGCCCGCGCCCGGTGCCTGCCGCGGTGGGTCAGCAGCGACTCCAGCGCCGGCTCCGGGCCGAACTCACGCGCGGCCGGCTGGGAGATGGTGGCGCGGAACCACTTCCGTTCCGCGGCCAGCACCCAGCGGTAGGAGAGCAGGAAGATCGCCAGATCGATGACCACCGGCAGCAGCAGCGCCAGCACGCCGGGACCGGCCGCGCGCGGCGCGTCGAAGATCGCGTGCATGGACACCGCCAGCAGATAGAACAGCACGAAGGTCGCGACCCGGTACACCCAGGACCGATCGGTGCGCGTCAGCAGCACCACGATGCCCACGCCCACCAGCGCCGACATCGCCCAGTGCGAGGTGAACGCGGTGACCAGGCGCAGCAGCGCCACGACGAACACGTCCCGCGCCGGATTCTGCGGTGCGGCCACCGCGGTCTGCAGGCTGTACAGCATGTCCTCGGAGATCTGCGCGCCCAGCCCGACCGCGCCGCCGATCAGGAACCCGTGCATCGGGCGGCTCAACCGCGACCGGAACAGCACCGCCACCACCGCGATGCCGATCGCCTTGATGAACTCCTCGTCGATCGGCGCGGCGATCGCGGCCTGCCAGTTCGAGGCGAACTCGTCACCGCCCAGATTCGTGACCACCCGCGTCACCCGGTCGTTGGCCCACAGCGCGGTGCCCGGCCACACCAGAAATCCCCACGCGAAACCCATCACGATCGGCGCGAGCAGCCGGGTGCGCGCCCGGAACATGTCGAGCCAGAACAGGATTCCGCCGAACACCAGGAAGGTCAGCGCGGTGATCGGCAGGGCCGCCAGCGCCGGGCCGCCGCCGTACACCACGAGTCCGAAAGCCTGCGCCAGAAACAGCACCGGCCCGAGCACCAGGGCCGCGCAGTACACCCAGAACAGCGCCGAATCCCGCTGCACCCAGCTCACAGCTCCACCGCCTTCGTGCTCGCGAGCACCATGTCGATCATGGCCCGGCCCGCCTCCCGGGTCGGTCCGGACACGGTGATCGTCACCCCGATGTCGCCGCTGTTGACCACCGCGCACACCGCGCCCGCGGTTCCGGGCAGCACGCAGGTGCGGCCGCGGAAGGACCCGTCCTCTATCCGGCCGCCGTCGAAATCCACCTCTTCACCGGCCGCGCGCAGGGGCAGCAGCATCCGGGGCGCGGCGGTGTCGAAATCGGTGATGCCGTCGACCACCGAGATGGCCAGGCGCTGTTCGCCGATCTCGGACCGGAACACCGCGGTGGAATCGCTGCCGGTGGCGATGCGCGCCATGGCCTCGGGCACCGCGAAGGTGATGGCGTTGGCCGGATCCACGCCGCCGCTGATCGCGCCGACGCCGCCCGCGCCGAGGGTGATGGTGTCGCCTTTCGAGACCGGGGTCTCCCGGGTCGGAACCATGTGGTCGACGATCACCGGAACGATCAGGATGGCCGCGAGCGCGCCCACCGTCGCTATCGCGGGACCTCTCGAATGCCACGAATCCAGAAGGCGCGCCATGGTTTCCAGCCTCTCGGTCCGGGCGGTGCGAGCGCCACGGTCCGTGCCCGTCACCGGGCCGCTCGCCGAAAAGCCGTCCGCCAAAGCTTGCCGAAAGTTAACCACAAAACAGACAAATCACCCGGGATGCACGCCGGTAAGACAGCCGGCAACGAAAGCGGCTCCCGGAGACTGTCTCCGGGAGCCGTTCGTCGACGGCCGCGCGAGCGCGCGCGATTACAGCAGGTTCGCCAGCCCCGCCAGCGGACCGGGCAGCCCGGCCACGTGGTTCTTCAAACCGGTCAGCACCGGGTTGGGGGTCGCCGCGCGCAGCCGGTCCAGCTCGGCCTGCATGACACCGAGGGTCTCGTCGTAGAGGCCGGCCACCAACTCCTTGTCCTCCGGATCACCCGGCTGCGTGGACCACTCCAGGGCCGGCAGGAAGCTGACGTCCACGTGCGAGGGCAGCGGAATCTGGGGCAGTACCGGGGCGACGCCGAAGGGCAGGCCGACGGTGTACGGAAACACCTTGGCGCGCAACATCTTATCGATGCCCAGTGCGCGGGCCGTGCCCTCGCCGCGACTGAGGATGAAGATCGAGTCGTGCCCGCCGTTGGCGACCGCCGGGATCACCGGCACCCCCAGCTTCAGCGCGAGCCGGATGAAACCCTTGCGATTGGCGAAGTCCACCTTGCCGCGCTCGGTCCACGGCCGGCAGGCTTCCCAGTCCCCGCCGGGGTAGACCATGACCGCGCCGCCGTCCTTGAGCCCGGTCGCGGCGGCCTCCTGCGAGGCCGGGATCACACCGAAGCCGCGCAGTCCGTCACCGATTCCCGGTGCGCGCAAAAGGATTTCGTGCGCGACGCCATAGGTGGGCTCGTTCGGGCGGCGATCCAGGGCGGCCATGAAGGTGACCCACACCTCGGGCGCCCAGTAGATCGAGGAATGGTTGCCGATGATCAGCGCGGGACCCGAAGCCGGAAGGTTCTCGATGCCGGTCACCGTGGGCGTGAAATAGCTCGTATACGCCCGCGCGAACGGCAGCAGCGGGTGGTTGGGATCGGGCAGTACGGGTGTCTTGTCCATGAAATTGTCCTGTCGTATTGCGTTGCCGGTGACGGGCTGTACGCGACGACATACGCCGACACTTGATCCAGCTGCGAGCCGAAAAGAATTGCCCCCGGTCACATCCCCATTGATATTCCGACGGCACCGCCCGCGCGGTCCGGTATGGCAGTGCGATTGTCGCTGCGTTGCGACTGGTTGCCCGTCACCGTCCTCCTGCCCCTTCGACGTTACCAACCCAAGCATTTGCTTGTTAGGGAGTGTGCGAAACCCAACAGCGACCGAGATCCTCCCCGTCTCGAATCCGGCTGCGGCTTAGGATGTCCGGCGGCCGCTTCCCCGGTGGTCGGGGCGGTTTTTGCCGGACGCGAGGGAACCGGATCGCGGGGTACGACACCCACGGCTCACATCGCTGGATGCGCATATCCGGGTATGGGAATGTCACGGTGATCCGAAATACTCGGATCACCGTGACGAGGTGGAGCGGGGTGGAATCAGTCCCGGCCGCTGCGGCGGTACAGGGCGCCGGCCGCGAGGTAGCCGATCACCGCGATGGCGGCGCACCAGGCCAGTGCCACTCCCCCGCTGTTCCCGATGGGCGCGTCCATGAGCAGGCCGCGGGTCGTCTCGATGACCGGGGTGACGGGCTGGTGTTCGGCGAATCCGCGCAGCCAGCTCGGCAGCGTCTCGACCGGGACGAACGCGCTGCTGATGTACGGCAGGAACATGAAGATGAAGGTGAAGCCGTTGGCCGCCTCCGGATTCGGGGCCAGCAGGCCCAGGGCCGCGGCCAGCCAGGACAGCGCCAGGATGTAGAAGGCCAGCACGCCCAGCACCGCCAGCCAGCGCAGCGGATCGGCGGTCGGCCGGAAACCCAGTCCCACCGCCACCAGAATGACCAGACCGGTGGTGACGAGATTACGCAGCACGCTCTCGGCCACGTGCCCGGCGAGCAACGACGTTCGGGATACCGCCATCGCGCGGAAGCGATCGACGATGCCGTTGTGCATATCGGTGGCGACGCTGACCGCGGTGGTCGCCGCACCGAAACCCGCGCACAGCAGAATGATTCCGGGGACCACGTAATCGATGTAGTCGCCGCCCACCTGAATGGCGCCGCCGAAGACGTAGACGAACATCAGCAGAATGACGATCGGGATGGCGATCGTCATGAGCATGGTGTCGGGACTGCGCAGGGTGTGGCGGAAACTCCGGCCCGCCATGGTGGCCGAGTCCTGTGCCGCGCGGACGAGAGTGTTCACAGCCGTGCGCCTTTCGCGGTGGCGCCGGTCAGCGCGAGGAAGACATCGTCCAGATCCGGTGTGTGAATGGACAATTGGTCGAGGGTCACGGCGTGGCCGTCGAAATGATCGAGGAGTCCGCGAATGTCGGCGACGCTGCCGTCCGAGGGCACCCGCAGCGCGAATTGCTCGGCGTCGACCTCCGCGCCCGGCACCGCCCGCGCGGCGGCCGCCAGACTCTCCGCGTCGGCGAAACTCAGGCGCAGGTGACCGCCGGGGGCCAGGCGCTTGAGTTCCTCCGCGGTGCCCTCGGCCACGATGCGACCGCCGTCGAGCACGGCGATGCGATCGGCGAGCTGATCGGCTTCCTCCAGGTACTGCGTGGTCAGGAAAATGGTGACGCCCTGCTCGACCAGGCCGCGGATCACCGCCCACAGCTCGCGCCGGCTGCGCGGGTCGAGACCGGTCGAGGGCTCGTCGAGGAAGATGATGCGCGGGTCGCCCATGAGACTCATGGCCAGATCCAGCCTGCGCACCATGCCGCCGGAGTAGGTTCCCGCACGCTTGCCCGCCGCCTCGGTCAGGCTGAACTGCTCGAGCAGACGCGTTGTGCGCCTGTCGGTTTCCGCCGCACCCAGGTGCAGCAGCCGGCCGAGCAAGCGAAGGTTCTCGAGCCCGGTCAGCACCGGGTCCACCGCCGAGAACTGGCCGGTGACGCCGATGATGTCGCGCACCGCGCCGGGCTCGCGCACCGGATCGTGGCCGCCGACCCGGACCTCACCGGCATCGGGCGTGCCGAGCGTGGCCAGGATCCGGACCATGGTCGTCTTGCCCGCGCCGTTCGGGCCGAGCAGCGAAAAGATCGTGCCCTCGGGGACGTTCACGTCGATGCCGCGCAGCACCGGTTTGTCGCCGAAGGATTTGGTGAGCCCGGAGACTTCGATGGCGGGCTGCCGGCTGACTGCTGTCATGGGGTCCTCTGAATCCGATCGCGATGCGAAACTGTGTATGCAATACACTGTGTTTATAGCGTACACAGTTCTTGGCATGGCGCAAGATGGAGGCGCGGCATGTGCACGGCGGATACGAACAGGAGGCCCGGTGGCGCACGAGGAGCAGGTCCTACCCCCGGCGATGAAGCTCATGTGGGACGCGGACGGCGCGGGCACCCGTGGGCCGAAACGCGGTCTCAGCCTGGACCAGATCCTCGACGCCGCCATCGAGATCGCGGACGCCGACGGCTACGCCGGACTCTCCATGGGCAAGCTCGCCAAGAAGCTCGGCTTCACCACCATGTCGCTCTACCGCTACGTGGACAGCAAGGAAACCCTGGTCGAGCTGCTCTCGGACCGGGCAATCGGCGATCCGCCGGTGATCCCGACCGGCGCGGACTGGCGCACCGGGCTCGAAGCCTGGGCCTGGGGTGAATTCCACGCCATTCGCCGGCACGACTGGTGGCTGGACATTCCGCTTACCTCTCCCCCGGTCGGCCCGAACAACATGGGCTGGCTCGAAGCGGGCATGACGGCCCTGTCCGGCATCGCCGCCCCCGAACCGGTTCGCCTGCAACTGGTGGTGAACCTGTCGCTCTACGTCATCGGCCGCACCCGGTTCCTGCGCGACCAGGTCAAGAACGTCGAGAGCGACATCGACTACACCACCGCCCTGAGCCTGGTCCTGGACCCCGCCCGCTTCCCCGCCGTCGCCAGCGCGATAGCCCACCGCGCTTTCGACGACGACGAAATCAACTGGGAGGAGGCAGATTTCACGTTCGCCCTGGATCGCCTGCTGGACGGGTACGCCCAGTACATCGCGACCTTCGAAAACCCGGAGCCCTGACCGCAGGACCCGGACGGCCCGGCCGCCGCCGGCTCACCACCACGCGACCCCACAACGTTCGCACCCGATCGCGAGCGCGCCCCGGAAACCGCGCGACCCTTGCTGTTTCGCGACACGAATGCGGGCGGACGCCGACGGGGAGGCGGCGCCATGGAGATGCGGCGAAGACGCGCGGCCACGGCCTACCGGACCGGGCTCGCCCGGGAACCGCGCGATCCCTTGCTCATTCGCGGCACGATCGCGGGCGGACGCCGCCAGGAGCGCGGTGCGGCGGGGACGCCGCGCCGGCACGCGGCCGCGGCCCAAGTGTCTGTGGGGCGATGTCCGCGGTGGGCGTGGGGCGCGATGTGCGGGTTCACTTCGGGGCGGGAGGCGTCGTGCCGCCGTGGGAGCGGGACACCTCGCGGGGGTCGGTGGCGCGGAACGACTCGAGCAGGGCTCGGGCCTGGGCTTCGGGATCGGCGGGGTCGGCTCGGACGGTGAAGCCGAATTGGCGGGGTTGGGGTTCGGTCGTCGAGAACAGGTAGACGCGGGCGCGGTCCAGATCCTGCACCCAGGCGGAGATCCAGCTGATGGAGCAGTTCCAGCGTTCCAGGATCCCCGGATCGGCGCGGAGGCCGCGCAACAGCAGGCGGCTCAGGGTGCGGGCGGGCCACTCCCAGTCGGTATTCCGCTCGGCGAGATCGAGTTCGCGGTCGTATTCGGATGCGGGAAAACGCATCTCGGGTGGCGAGTCACCCTCACCCGTGTTGTCCCACTCGCACCAGAGGACCTCGTCATCCTCTCGGACGACGGTGACATACAGTGCGCCGCCGGACCCTTCGGTGCTGTACGCGACCGCGAGCCGCACCCTGTGCCGCTCCCCGGTCGCCCGCAGCTGGCCTTCCAGCAGATTCTCCGGCGGCTCGGAGTGTCCGTGGGGGAAGGCGGTGGCGATGACGGGATGGCCATCGACCAGGACTCTGACCTCGGTATTCCCGCAGACGTCCCGGCCGGGTAGCGCCGGGCTGACGATGCGGATCTCGAAGCGGCTCTGCCCTTCTCGAAGGTCCGACAGAACGCGCGGGACGGGCTGCGCTGCGAGCTGATCGCGAATCCAGCGCGCCCGCCAGAGCGTGTGCTCGTGGTTTCGCTCGCGGGCCCACTCGAGAGCTCCCCGCAGACAGGACTCCCACGGCTCCGAACTCAGCCCGGTCCGCATACGCTCGAGCAGCGACTCCCGCTCCCCCCGCTGCCATTCCATGCCCGCCGCCGCGCCGGTGCGCATGTCCTGGATGAGCGCCGCGAAGGCGCCCATACGCGTCAGCGAGGGTTCCATGGCGGGCAGATCGTCCGCCAGCAGCGCGAGCACCCGGCGGGCGTCCGGATAGTTCTCGATCTCGGTGCGGTAGTCCCGATGGGAGATCAACTGCACCATGATGGCCAGCGCCTGATCGCGCAGCCGATCGTCGCGGCCGTCCTCGGCCAGTGCGTCGGACAGCCTGGTCACCCTGGCGATCTCGCGGGCCTGGACGCTGCCGCCGGGCCCCTCGGCGATGAAGGCGTTGCGCAAAAGCCATTGGCGTGCGGCGGGATCCGCCTGCTTCACCAGGGCGTTCATGACCAATATGCGCTCCCGGCGACGGGTGCGCTCGCCCAGCCACACGAGATCGAAGGCCGCGCCGGGCACGGTGCCCAGTATCGATATCGCGCGTTCGGCGCACCACGGCAGCAGGGCCATCGTGCGCAGCAGGGGAATATCGGCGGGGGCGGCACAGGATTCGAGCAGGCGCAGGCCGACCAGGACGGGGCGGGGATCACGGCCGTGGCGCACCAGCCAGGCGCCCACCTCGCGGGCCCGAGCCGGAGCAGGTGCGCCGACGGCGGGCAGGGGAATCAATCGACGGGTGAAACGCAACGCGGAGATCGCGATCTCCGGATCCGCGAGAGCGTCGTGCAGCCGGGGCAGGGATTGGTCCGGCCCGGCGAAGAACGTGGTCAGGATCTCGGACACAGCGGCGCGGCTCTGCGGGCTGGTCCGTGAACCGCGTTCGCGCACTTGATGTTCGAGCGCGTCCATGCGGGGGTCGCCGCTCTTGGGCAGCGGGGAGTCCGGGCTGCGCAGATGCAGGGCGGTGATGTGGTCGAACAGGGAATCCGGGTGCTCGAGCGCACTGCGCTCGTGGGGTGCACTCACCGGGAAAGGGTGGTCTCGATTCTCTCGATCATGCGATCAACCATAGCCGGGCGGGATCGGACCGCCAAGGGAGAATGCGAAAGGCCCTCGGCCGCAAGTGGATTCACTCGCGATCGAGGGCCGGTCGAGGCGCCGCTACTTCTTGCCCCGGTCCCGCTTCTCACGCACGCGCACGTTCACGCGCACGGGCGAGCCGTCGAAGTTGAACTCCTCACGCAGCTTGCGCTCGATGAAGCGGCGGTAGCCCGCCTCGAGGAAGCCGGTGGTGAAGAGCACGAACGTCGGCGGGCGGGTCGACGCCTGGGTGGCGAAGAGCACGCGGGGCAGCCGGCCGCCGCGCATCGGCGGCGGGGTCGCGGCCACGACCTCCTTGAGCCAATTGTTCAGGCGGCCGGTCGAAATGCGCTTGTCCCACGAATCCAGGGCGGTTTCCATCGCGGGAACCAGCTTCTGGACCGCGCGACCGGTGTGCGCGGAGATGTTGACCCGCTGCGCCCAGCGGACCTGCACCATCTCGCGGTCGATCTCCCGCTCGAGCTGCTCGCGCCGGTCCTCGTCGACCAGATCCCACTTGTTGTAGGCGATGACCAGCGCGCGGCCGGTCTCGGCCACCATGGAGATGACGCGCAGATCCTGTTCGGTCACCGGCTGCGAGGCGTCGATCAGCATGACCACGACCTCGGCGGCCTCCATGGCCGACTTGGTGCGCAGCGAGGCGTAGAACTCGGTGCCTGTGGCATTGGACACCTTGCGGCGCAGACCGGCGGTGTCGACGAAATTCCAGGTCTTGCCGCCCAATTGGACCAGCGAGTCGACCGGGTCGACCGTGGTGCCCGCGACATCGTGCACGACCGAACGTTCGGCGCCCGACAGCTTGTTCAGCAGACTGGACTTGCCGACGTTCGGCTTGCCGACCAGCGTCACGCGGCGCGGGCCGCCGACCTGGCCGGTGCCTTCGCGCGGGGTCTCGGGCAGCACGGCCAGAATGTCGTCGAGCAGATCACCGGTGCCGCGGCCGTGCGCGGCGGAGATCATCTTGGGCTCGCCCAGACCCAGCGACCACAGCTCGGCCGCATCGGATTCGATCTTCTGGTTGTCGACCTTGTTGGCCACCAGGATGACCGGGGTCTTGGACCGGCGCAGCACCTTGGCCACCGCTTCGTCGGTGGAGGTGGCGCCGACCGTGGCGTCCACGACGACCAGGATGGCGTCCGCGGTGCTCATGGCGACCTCGGCCTGGCGAGCGACGGACTGCTGCAGACCCTTGGCGTCGGGCTCCCAGCCGCCGGTGTCCTGCACCAGGAATCGCCGTCCGGACCAGTTGGCCTCGTACGAGATGCGGTCGCGGGTGACGCCCGGGACATCCTCGACCACCGCTTCGCGACGGCCAAGAATGCGGTTCACCAGAGTCGATTTGCCGACGTTCGGCCGGCCGACAATGGCCAGGGTGGGCATGGCGAGGAACTCGCCACTCTCCTCGCCTTCGAGTTCGGCGATCTCCCAGTCGGATTCGTCCGACCAGATGCCGTCACCGGCGAAGGTGTCCTGCGTCACTGCGATCCTCCTGCCGAAATCTGCTGCCGCACAACGCGATACAGCTCGTCGATAACCTCGTCCTTGTTCAGCTCGCTGGTGTCGACCAGAATCGCGTCCTCGGCGGGACGCAGCGGGGACACCTTGCGGGTGGAATCGAGGTTGTCGCGGCGCTGCACATCGGCCAGCACCGCCTCGTAATCGTCGCCCCGGCCCTCGGCGACGTTCTGCGCGTTGCGGCGCTGCGCCCGAGCCTGCGCGGACGCGGTCAGATAGATCTTCACGTCGGCGTCGGTGAGCACGACGGTGCCGATGTCGCGGCCCTCCACCACGATCCGGCCCGCGGCCGCGGCGATCTCGCGCTGCATGGCGACCAGCAGGTCGCGCACCTCGGGCACCGCGGATACGGCGGACACGGCCTTGGTCACCGCGTCGCCGCGGATCTCCGAGGACACGTCCTCACCGTCGAGCAGAATGACCTCGCGGCTCGGATCGTTGCCGATGGTCAGCGGCAATTCCTTGACCGCGACCCCGATCGCGGCGGCATCGTCCAGATCCACGCCGCTGCGCAGCACGCGCAGCGTCGCGACCCGGTACATGGCGCCGGTATCGAGATAGCTCGCCTGCAGGCGCGTGGCCAGCAGGCGCGAAACACTGGACTTGCCGGTGCCGGACGGGCCGTCCATGGCAACGACAAGCGAGGAACTACCCGTCACCGCACCGGTCCTGTCGATCAGAGAACCCACACCATTCACAACGACACCGCCTCGTAGAGCTTCCCGATTTCGTCCCGGCCCAGCACCCGCAGCGCACCCGGCCGCTGATCGCCGAGGGCGACGGGGCCGATATGGGTGCGCACCAGCGCGATGACCGGATGATCGACCGCGGCCAGCAGCCGGCGAACGATGTGCTTGCGCCCTTCGTGCAGGACGACCTTGACCAGCGAACGGCCCTGACCGACCTCGAGCACCACGAACCTGTCGACCTTGGCCGGGCCGTCCTCCAGCTCCACGCCCTCGCGCAGCAGCTTGGCGACCTGACGCTCCTTGACCTCGCCGTTGACCGTGGCCAGGTAGGTCTTGGACACCTCGAACGACGGGTGCATCAGGCGGTGCGCCAGATCGCCGTCGTTGGTGAGCAGCAGCAGGCCCTCGGTGTCGGCGTCCAGGCGGCCGACGTGGAACAGGCGCTGACCGGCGGCGACCCGCTCGGCGACGATGTCGCCGACGCACGGGCGGCCCATCTCGTCGCTCATGGTGGACTGCCAGCCCTTGGGCTTGTTCAGCGCCAGGTAGACCTGCTCGGCCCGCACCACGACGCGCACGCCGTCCACGCGCACCACCGCGTTCTGCGGGTCGATGCGCAGGCCCTGCTCGCGCACGATCTTGCCGTCGACCTCGATGCGCCCGGCGTCGATCATCTCCTCGGCGGCGCGGCGCGAGGCCACACCCGCCTTGGCGAGCACCTTCTGCAAACGCTCGCCCTCGCCCCACGGCAGCTTCTTCGGGCCGCCGGCCTCGGGCTGATCGACATGCTGGTGCCGGGCGGGCTTGGCGTTGCTCAGCAGCACCGAGACATCGGGCGAGGGCCGGTGCACCTTCTTGGCCGCGGGCTGCGCGCTGGGCGCGGAGGGGCGGCCGAAACCGCTGCGGCCCTGGGTGCCTCGGGCGTCGCCGCCGCGGGGAGCCGAAGAATTGGTGCGAGCCGACGGGGCCGCGCCACGCGAATTGCCGCGTGCGCCTTCGTAGGAGCCGCCGCGCGCCGAGCTGCCGCCCCGCGAGCCGTCGTAACCACCGCCGCGCGAAGCGTTTCCGTCGCGCGAGCCTTCGTAGCCGCCGCCACGCGAGGAGTTGCCGCCGCGGGCACCCTCGTAACCACCAGCGCGCGAAGCGTTTCCGCCGCGCGAGCCTTCGTAGCCGCCGCGGCCGGAGTTGCCGGAGTTGCCGCCGCCACGCGAACCCTCGTAGCCGCCGCGGCCGGAGTTGCCGCCGAACGACCGCGATTCGCCGTAGCCCGAACCGCCCCGCGCGCCACCGCGCGAGTCGGAACCGCCTCGCGAACCGTAGGAATCAGAGCCGCCGCGCGAACCGCCGTACGACCCCGAGCCGCCGCGCGAGCCCTCGTAGGAGGAACCGGCGCCGCGCGAATTGCCGCGCGAGTTGTCGTAGGAGCCGGCGCCACCGCGCGAACCGCCCCGGGAATCGCCGCGGCCGGAGCCGCCGCCCCAGGACTGCGCGTCGCCACGAGCTCCGCTCCGCGGTGCGGACGCGCCGCGCGAGCCATAAGAATCGCCACTTCGGGCGGACCTGTCGGCCCTGCCTCGGGTCGGCTGGGACCCTCTGGGTTCGTAACCCTTACTGCGTTCCGGTGTGCCATCTCGGCGAGCGGGAGTATTCACGATGTCCTTGTTTCAATCCTCGGCGCCGAGGTCGATGTCCGCCTCGGCTGGTTTTTTCAGCCTGGTGTACCGGGGGTCGGTCTCCAGGCTCTCGTTGATCTCGTCGATCAGGTCGACGCCCGGAAGCAAGGGCGCCAACGGCGGCAACTCCGCCAGGGACGGGAGTCCGATCCGTTCCAGGAACAGTTCGGTGGTGGCGTACCGGGTGCCATTGGTATCCGGGTCCGTACCGCTTTCCGTGATCAGTCCCCGCGCCAGCAGGGTGCGGATCACGCCGTCCACATTCACTCCGCGCACCGCACTCACACGGGCTCGGGTAACCGGTTGACGGTACGCGATGACCGCCAGTGTTTCCAAAGCGGCGCGGGTCAGTTTCGAGCGCGCGCCATCCAACAGCATACGTTCCACGTAGGGCGCGAACTCCGTCCGCGTGTAGTAACGCCAGCCGTCCCCCACGAACCTGAGATCCATGCCACTGCGCCGCACGGTCAGCTCCGCCGACATCTCCCGCAGCAGGGTCTCCACCCGCCGCGCGGTGTCGTTGACCGCCGCCGCCAGCAGTTCGACGGGCGCGGGCGCGTCCACGACCAGCAGCATCGCCTCGAGCGCCGACCGCAGCTCGTCCTCGTCGAGGGCGTCGAACTCCCCCGCCTCCGCCTCGTCCCCGAAGTCCAGCCGCGCCTGCCCGGGCTCGGCGGCAGCCTCGACGCCCGCGCTTCGCTCGGGTTCAACCGGCCCGGCAACGTGTGCGGACTCACCTGTGACGTTCGCGTCAGCGGCCGAATCCGGTGCGGATTCGCTCGACTCCGGCGTCGCGGTGCTCGGCAGCTCCGCAACCTCGGCATCGTCGCTGACACCGGGCACTGACTCGGTCATACGACTTCCTCCAAAGATCTCCGGGTACACGACAAGAGTCGAGTATCGAGAACAGTGACCATGATTCGAACACACGTACTATGATTCGCCTCGTGCCACACGCAGTGGTCAACAGAGCGTTCCGCTATCGCTTCTATCCCACCGACGAGCAAGCCGCACAACTCGCGCGCACATTCGGGTGCGTACGTAAGGTCTACAACCTCGCGCTCGAAGCACGGACCGAGGCTTGGCAACAGCGCGGCGAGCACTCCAACTTCGCCAAAACCTCGCTGCTGCTGACGTCCTGGAAGCACACCGATGAACTCGGATACCTCAACGAGGTGTCCTCGGTCCCGCTGCAGCAGGCACTCCGGCATCTTCAATCCGCGTTCGAAAATTTCTGGACCAAGCGCGCGAGGTATCCGAGATTCAAGTCCGGCAAGAGATCTCGAGCGAGCGCGACGTACACGCGAAGCGCCTTCCGCTACAGCGACGGCCGGCTCACGTTGGCGAAGATGCGAGAACCCCTGAACATCTCCTGGTCGCGACCGTTGCCTCCGGACGTCGAGCCATCGAGCGTGACCGTCACCCGAGACAGCGGCGCACGCTGGTTCGTATCGATGATCTGTGCCGACTCCCGGATACAGCCACTCCCCCGGATCAACACCGCAGTGGGCATCGACGTCGGCGTCCACAACCTCATCACCTTGTCCACCGGGGAGAAGATCGCCAATCCGAAGTACGAACAGCGTGACCGGCTCCGGGTCGCGCGAGCCGGACGTGCGCTGAACCGCAAGACTCCGGGGTCCGAAAACCGCAAAAAAGCCCGAATCAGACTGGCGCGAGCACACGTCCGAATTGCCGACCGGCGGCGCAATCAGCTGCACGAACTGACCACTCGACTCGTCCGTGAGAACCAAACGCTCGTGATCGAGGACCTTCCTGTTCGAAACATGATCAGGAACCGACGACTGGCCCGAGCAATCTCCGACGCCGCATGGGGAATGTTCCGGGACATGCTGACCTACAAGGCTGCTTGGTACGGGCGAGAACTGATTGTTGTCGACCGCTGGTTTCCATCCTCCAAGCTGTGCTCCGCCTGCGGCCGGCGAAACGGAGACCTTGCGCTTCGGATCCGTTTCTGGGTGTGCGCAGACTGCGGCGCAGCACACGATCGGGACGTGAATGCCGCGAAGAACCTCTTGGCCGCCGGGCGGGCGGTGACAGTCTGTGGAGACGATGTAAGGCCTCGACGGCGCAGTCCGGAGCGGCAATCGCCGATGAAGCAGAAAGCGTCGGGCCGCGAGGGCCGAATGCCCCTCCCCACGCAGGAGAGCGGGAAACGTCAACCGTAATCCTCCTCGATCGTCACCGGCTCGGCCGGTTGGTCCGCGAGCTCGCCGATCCAGCTGATCGCCAGCGGGCCCAGGGGGTCGGGCTGGTCGAACTCGATGGTTTTGCCACGGTAGAGCTCGAGCAGGGCCAGGAAGCGGGCGACGATCTGCACCGGCACCTCGCAGTCGGCGCACAGCTCGGTGAAGCTCGTCCAGCCGCCCGCACCACGGCTCTTCAGCATCTCGAGGACCAGGGCCGCCTGTTCGGCGACCGAGACCGAGTGCTGATGAATGTGATCGAGCCCGACGGTGGGCACCGGGCGCGGGGTGAACGCGGTCGCGGCGACCTCCGCGAAGGCCGCGGCATCCACCCCCAGGGTAACGTCCGGCAACAACTCCAGGTAGCGCTCCTCGAGCGAGACCGCGCGCGGATAGCGTTGCAGCGCAGCGGCCTCGAGTTCGCCGAGCAATTCGGCCACCTGTTTGAAGGCGCGGTACTGCAGCAGACGCGCGAAAAGCAGGTCGCGAGCCTCCAGCAATTCCAGATCGTCCTCGTCCGAGACCTCGCCCGAGGGCAGCAGCCGCGCGGCCTTCAGATCGAGCAGGGTCGCGGCCACCACCAGGAACTCGGTGGTCAGGTCCAGGATCTTGTCCGCGCGCAGGCCCTGTTCCCCGGACATGCTCGCGGTCAGCGCCTTGGTGTAGGCGATGAACTCGTCGGTGACCTTGTGCAGCGCCACCTCGGTGACGTCGAGCCTGCGCGAGGCGATGAGTTGCAGCAGCAGGTCGAAAGGGCCCTGGAAATTGGTGAGCCGCAGGTGAAATCCGGTCTTCGCGCCGGAATCGGCCTCGCCTTCGGCGGTGGGCACGCCGGTTTCTCCGTCCGCGGTATCGGCAGCGGACGGCGCAGCCGCATCGCTCAACGGCCCGACCGGTGAATGACTTCCCGCGCCATCGCCCGATACGCTTCCGCGCCACCGGATTTCGGCGCCCAGGTGGTGATCGGCTCACCCGCGACGCTGGCGTCGGGGAAGCGCACGGTGCGCGAGATCACGGTGTCGTAGACCAGGTCACCGAACACCTCGACCACGCGCGTCATGACCTGGCGCGAATGCAGCAGACGGGCATCGAACATGGTGACAACGATGCCGTACAGGATGAGGGACGGATTCAACCGGTCCCGCACCTTCTCCACGGTGTCGTTGAGCAGCGCCAGCCCGCGTAGCGAGAAGTACTCGCATTCCATGGGAATGATCACACCGTCCGCGCAGGCGAGCGCGTTCACGGTGAGCAGACCCAGCGAGGGCTGGCAGTCGATGAGGATGTAGTCGTACCGACTGCGCAGCGGCGCCAGTGCGCGGCCCAAGGTGTGCTCGCGACCGACCTCGTTGACGAGCTGGATCTCCGCCGCCGACAGATCGATGTTGGACGGCAGCAGATCCATGCCGTCCACCTTGGTGTTCATCCGCACCTGGTCCACGCTGATCTTGCCCGGCCCGACCAGCAGGTTGTGCACGGTCAGATCGAGATCGTGATGCGCGACCCCGAGCCCGGCCGAGAGCGCGCCCTGCGGATCCAGATCCACCAGCAGCACCCGGCGCCCGTATTCGGCCAGTGCCGCACCGAGATTGATGGTCGAGGTGGTCTTGCCCACCCCGCCCTTCTGGTTGCACATCGCCACGACCAGCGCGTCCCCCGTGTGGTCGGCCTCCGGCGGGTCCGGGATGTCGCGCAGCGGGCGCCCGGTCGGACCGAGCTCCGGGCTGCTGGCCACATCTGCGGCTTCCCACAGGGTTTGCGCGGCGGTCTCGATCCGCTGGCCCGCACCACCGGCTTTCGTCACGTCCGCTACTCCTTCGACGTACCTGCCCTTGCCCGCCCGACCGAAAGTGCCGGTGGGGACGCGCCCGACCGCGTGTGCGGCCGGGTCACCAATAGACGCTACCGTCTGTCAGCGTAAGACCCACGTTCGGACACGCACCCTAAAGCTGCACTTCAGCCCCGCTAGCGGGCACGTGGATGGGCGGTTGCCCACACCTCGTGGAGCGTGCCGACAGTCACCAGAGTGTAGATCTGCGTTGTGGTTACGGAGGCATGACCGAGTAACTCCTGCACCACGCGTACATCCGCGCCACCGTCCAGCAGATGCGTGGCGAACGAATGCCGCAGCGTGTGCGGGGAGACGCCGGCGGCGATTCCGGCGCGTTCGGCCGCGGAATGCAGTACCTGCCAAGCGGTTTGGCGAGTGAGCCGGCCGCCGCGGTGATTGAGGAAGAGCGCCGGGGTGGCTCGGCCGCGACTCGACAGCTCGGGCCGGCCGCGCACCAGGTAGGCGTCCACCGCGGCCAGCGCGGGCCGCCCGATCGGCACCATGCGTTGCTTACCGCCCTTGCCGCGCAGCACGACAGCGCGCTCGGCGGCGTCGATGTCGTCCACGTCCAAGGCGGTGATCTCGGAGATGCGCGCACCGGTGGAGTAGAGCAATTCCAGCAGCGCGCGGTCTCGCAATCCGCGCGGCGCGTCGGGGCCCTCCGCGCCGGCGGCGTCCAGCAAACGTGAGATCTGGTCGTACGGCAGCGCTTTGGGCAGGCGGCGGGCGGGAGTCGGCGGCTTGACCGGATGCGCCACATCGGCCTCGGTGACGCCCTCGGCGACCGAGAAACGATGCAGGCCGCGGACCGCGACCAGGGCGCGCGCGGCCGAACTGGCCGCCAGCGCGGCATGATCCGCGTCACCCGCGCGCAGCCACACCACGAAATCGGATATATCGGACTCGCGAACGTCGGTGAGATCCGCCACCGCACGGTCGGTCAGAAAATCCAGATATCGGCCCAGATCGCGCCGATACGCGCTGAGCGTGTTGCGCGCCATACCGCGCTCGACCGTCAAATGGTCCAGGTAGGCGTCGATTCGGCGGCTCAGCACGCTGCCATGATGGCACCGGCCACCGACAACGGACGGCACCTCGACCGGCCCGCGCGTCTCCCGGCGGAACGCGATCGACTCGAAATGCCCTGACCAGCACCGCAGCTCGGCGGGCGGTGCCGCAATCCCGCTATTTTTCAGCGGCTTTGCGGTCCAGGAACTTCGTGGGCAGGCCGGGCCAGGGTGCGTCGGCGGGGCGGGGCTCGAGGCCGGCGGCCCGGGCGGCCAGCAACGCGGTGACACCCGCGACCGCGGTGGCATTGGTGATCTCACCCGCGAGGGCCCGGCGCGCGGCCTCGGCCACCGGTACCCGCAGCACCTGCAGGTCGGCTTCCTCGTGCTCGGGTTCGGGCTGTTCGGTCTCGTACAGGCCCGAGGCCAGGTAGATCCGCAGCGCCTCGTCGGTGAAGCCGGGCGAGAGCTCGATGTCGACCAGCACGGACCAGTCGCGCGCGGCCAGCCCGGTCTCCTCGGCCAGTTCGCGCTTGGCCGCGTGCAGCGGATCCTCCCCCGGCTCGTCCAGGAGCCCCGCGGGCAGCTCGAGCAGCCGGCGGCCGACCGGGTGGCGGTACTGGTTGATCAGCACCAGGTTGTCGTCCTCGTCGACCGCCGCCACCGCCACCGCGGCGTGATGCTCGATCACCTCGCGCTCGGCGACCCGCCCGCCGGGCATGACCACCTGATCCAGTCGCAGCGCCAGAATCGCGCCCGTGTACACGGTGCGGCTCGAGGCGATGTCGAAGTCGTGCGTGCCGGGCGCGGATTCAGCCATGAGCCAACTGTATCCGCCCCCTCCGGGCGCACTCCGCGGCCCGGGGAGGACCGCCGCGACCCGCGCCCCGTGCGAACGCGACCGGCCTCGCCGCGCAACACGACCAACTGTTCGGCCACGCCCGCCGTCCCGGTCGACGACCCGGCCGCGAGCGTCGGGGCGAACGCGAACCGGCCCGGTCCCGAACCCCCGAGGGACGTTCGAGACCGGGCCGGTGTGGCAGCGGCGGCGGTGCGCCGGTGACCGTCAGCTCTTGACTTTGTCGCCCTTGGCGGCCTTGGCCGACGAGGCCTTGCCCGTCGCGGGCTCCGCCGCCGGAGCGGGCTCGGGAGCCAGCTCGACCGGAAGCTGTTCGGCCGCCTTGTACTTCAGCGCGGCCGAGATCAGCGCCGCGAACAGCGGGTGCGGACGGGTCGGGCGGGACTTGAGCTCCGGATGCGCCTGGGTGGCGACGAAGAACGGATGCCGGTCCTGCGGCAGCTCCACGAACTCGACCAGGTGGCCGTCCGGGGAGGTGCCGCTGAAACGCAGGCCGCTCTTGGCGATCTTGTCCCGGTAGGTGTTGTTGACCTCGAAGCGATGGCGGTGCCGCTCGGACACCTCCGTGCTGCCGTAGGCCTGCGCCACCACCGAATCCTGCTCCAGCACCGCCGGATACGCGCCCAGGCGCATGGTGCCGCCCAGGTCGGCCTCACCGGCCACGGCCTGTTCCTGATCGGCCATGGTGGAGATGACCGGGTACTTGACGTCCGGCTCGAACTCGGTCGAGTTGGCGTCGTCCAGGCCCACCGAACGCGCGGATTCGATCACCATGCACTGCAGGCCCAGACACAGGCCTAGGGTGGGAATGCCGCGGGTGCGGGTGAACTTGATCGCCCCGACTTTGCCCTCGATGCCGCGAATGCCGAAGCCGCCCGGAATGAGCACGGCGTCGACGTCGGCCAGGTGCGTACGCGCGCCGGCCTCGGTCTCGCACTCGTCGGACTGCACCCAGCGGATGTTCACCTTGGCGTGCGAGGCGAACCCGCCGGCGCGCAGCGCCTCGGTGACCGAGAGGTAGGCGTCGGGCAGATCGACGTACTTGCCGACCAGCGCGACGGTGACGTGCTCGCGCGGGTTGTGCACCCGATCGAGCAGATCGCCCCACACGGTCCAGTCCACATCGCGGAACGGCAGGCCCAGGCGGCGCACCACGTACGCGTCCAGGCCCTCGCGGTGCAGCACCTTGGGGATGTCGTAGATCGACGGCGCGTCCGGGGTCGAGATGCAGGCATCCACGTCCACGTCGCACATGAGCGCGATCTTGTTCTTGAGCGGTTCCGGCACATCGCGGTCGCAGCGCAGGATCAGAGCATCGGGCTGGATGCCGATATTGCGCAGCGCCGCCACCGAATGCTGGGTCGGCTTGGTCTTGAGCTCACCGGAGGGACCCAGGTAGGGCACGAGCGTGACGTGCAGGAAGAAGCAGTTGTCCCGGCCGACCTCGTGGCGGATCTGACGCGCCGCCTCGAGGAACGGCTGCGATTCGATATCGCCGACGGTGCCGCCGATTTCGGTGATGACCACATCGGGGATCTGGCCGTGCAGGTCCGGCTCCGCCATGGCGGTGATCCGTGCCTTGATGGCGTCGGTGATGTGCGGGATGACCTGCACGGTGTCGCCGAGGTACTCGCCCCGGCGCTCCTTGGCGATCACGGTCGAATAGATCTGACCGGTGGTGACATTCGCGATCCCGGAGAGATCGCGATCGAGGAAGCGTTCGTAGTGACCCACGTCGAGGTCCGTTTCCGCGCCGTCCTCGGTCACGAAAACCTCTCCGTGCTGGAAAGGATTCATCGTGCCTGGATCGACGTTGAGGTACGGATCCAACTTCTGCATCGTCACGCGCAAACCGCGAGACGTGAGCAGCTGACCGAGGCTGGAGGCGGTCAGACCCTTACCGAGTGAAGAGGCAACGCCACCGCTGACGAAGATGTGTTTCGTGGCCGCGCGCGCCGGAATCCGTGATTGACCCACGGGACTTCACGGTAACACGAACCCCGGATGCCGATCGAATGCCACGCGCGGGACATCCGCTCGATTCCGGCCCGGCGGCCGCCGTTAACGCGAATATTGCCCGTCGGCGGCCGGATCCGGTCAGTGCGGCATCGCCACGACTGTGAGCGAGGTCGCGGTGGCCCCGGTGCCGTATCGCCCGGTGCCGCCGTTCAGCTGTTCGGTGAGCCCGAGCACGGTGGTGATGCGGCCGATCTGATGGTCAACATTGTCCACGGTCGTGATCGTTGCCAGCGGGGCCTCCGAACGCGCCACGGCGATCGCGCCGGGCCCCTCGGCCGCGCCGTAGCGACCCGCCAGCACCACTCCGGCCGAATGTGCGCGCAGGCCGGCGGCGAAGCGCGCCAGGATGGTTCCGCGATTGCTCTCCGGCGCGCGGGCGCCGTCGCCGGCCACCACGACCGACAGTTGCGCGGGACCCTGCACATCGGAGGTGAGGAAGCCGCCGCCGCGCAAGGTCTCGAGGGCGAGACCGCGTTCGGGGTCGGTGCCGCGCGGCTGCCCGGTCGCCGGATCGGTGAGCAGCACCTGGCCCAGCAGATCACCGGCCAGGCTGCCCTGGTCCGGGGCGTCGATGCGCAGTTGCCCGCGGGGTGATCGTCGCGGTGCCGGGTCGCCGACTGATCTGTCGTGGCGTTGGGTGATCGGCATGCGGCAGTGATCAGC
>NZ_JBEXUS010000041.1:0-67617 GCF_040614455.1 Nocardia sp. NPDC005978 | reverse complement strand
GTTCGGGGCTATGGCGCAGCTGGTAGCGCACCACACTGGCAGTGTGGGGGTCAGGGGTTCGAGTCCCCTTAGCTCCACTCCACGTGTATTTACACGAACGGACTCCGTTGGGGCTGGAATCGCACAAGCGATTCCAGCCCCAACGTCATTTCGGGGGCCGGGCCATTCGGTGGGGACATCGGCGTTGCGAACGGTGTATCTCGTGCCGGAGTTCGCGCATACCACCGGAGGTCGAGCGCGGAGCCCGTGGCGGTCTGTGGAGACGGAAGGCGCCGAAAAGATTTGGATTTCGGCGCGCGAATCGTGTTCATGTTGGTGCCGGACGCCGCAACGCGCGTAATATGTGCCGCAGTAGGCAATTGTGCGAGGAGGCGAGTGATGGGCGTGTTGATACAGGGACCCAGCCGCGTCACGCGGGTGATGCTCACGTCGGAGCAGATCGCCGAGCGCCGTCGCGAAGTCGAGAAGATGCTGAAGCGGAAACCTTCGCGTACCAACGCGGTTCTCAAAGCCGCCAAATAGGGCGGTGGCCGCCGTCGGGCAGCGACCACTGCCCGAATAATGGCGCGTCCGGTTCGGGACGCGACCGGATGTGCGCGAGGATCGAGCGGTGAAGGGCTCGTGCCCGAGAATCAGCCGATCGGGCGGCGGCGCACCAGGTTCATCAGGCCCGCGCATACGTTGCCGAATGTCAGTGGGATCCACATCATCAGGAGCTCGCCGGTATCCCAGTTGGGTGCGCGATCCAGGAACCATCGGATGAATCGGTCGGGGTTCTGCATTGTGCGGGACGCACGAATACGGTCCGGATGCCGGATGACGGCATCGCTGCGCAGGATCCACGGATCGTGGTCGTCGATCACCAAGTCTCGGCGGTGTGCCACTTCGGTGAGCGCGTCGAGTATGTATGCGGGAGCGACCCGGCCGTCGACGTGGGGGTAGTACTCCGGTGTGAAACGAGTGAGGGTACCGAAGGAAATCGGCGAGGACGCGACCGCGTTGTAGGCGAGCTCGTGGCGGGCGAAGGTAAGTCGCGTTCGCAGTATCTCCTGCGTGAGAGCGGTCGCGAGCGGCACCATGGCCCGGTAGTGCAGTCTGCTCATCACCGCGCACGACACCACGAGCAGCCTGCGCCCGGACACCGGTATCGGATCGACGGTGAAGTTCAGGAAGGCCGCGAGTTCGCCTGAGACGCCATAGAACAGGTGCAGCCGCGTGTCATCGAACAGGCGGTGCTCGCGAAACTCGGCACGAGTGTTCCCGACGACATGCTCCGACCAGATTTCGAACGTCTCGTCGACGATCGCCTCCCGCTCCCGCTCGGGCAGCTCGCCGAAGACCACCCGGCGACGACGATGAATGCGCTCTTGGGTCCGCCGGACCGGTTCAATTGTCGAATCCATAACGCGTACAGCATCATCCGGTGCCCAACCATGGTCAAATTCGGATGGTCCGACAGCGGTGGGCGGACGCAACCGTCGCCCGATTGCCCGGGTCGAGTCGCAGCCGTAGGCGCCGCCGAGATACCCCTGGGGAACGCTTGCCGAGCCCTCTGATATCGCCGACGTCGTGGCGTTTCCGGTCTCCGGTTCTGCCCCGTTGAATCACCGGGCAGGTGCTTTGTGCCGGCGGTGGGATGTTTGAATTTGAACTGCCGATGTGTCTGAATAGCGCTGTATCACAATGGAATTGGGCTATTGCTGCCTGCTATTGGGGAGTAGAATGGGGGTATGAATTCGGGAGGGATGACCGCTATCGCGCAGGGTGTACACGCACTCGATGTCGCGGCGGAATCCTTGCTCGAATCGCCCTTGTTTTCGGTGGTTGATGATGAGCTCATCGAGGTTATGCAGGACATCGAAGCCATCACGCGCAAACTCGACGCGATGAAGCAGCATCTCGTGCTCGAAGCGGTGACGCGGGGGTTGCCTGTTCGGGCGGGTGTGAAGAGTCCGGTCCGGTTTCTGCAAGAGACACTGCGGCTTTCGCGCGGTGAAGCCGCTGCGCGGGTGCGGAATACCGAGTTGTTGTCGGCGGTGTCCGAGGGCACGTTCACGCGGCCGCCGGTGTTGGCGTTGGTGGCGCGGGCGCAGCGGGCGGGTGAGATTTCCACCGACCATATTCGGGCGATTCATGAGGTGATCAAGCAGATCCCCGCCGCGGCGGGTCCCAAGGCGGTGGATTTCGCCGAGGAACAGCTGACGGTGTTCGCGCGTGAAGGTGATCCGAAGGGCATCACCACGCTCGGGGTGCGGATCTTGCAATTCACCGATCCGGATGGGTCGTTGACCCGGGATCGTGACCAGCAGGCGCGGCGGGGGTTCACGATCGGGCATGCGCGTGCTGATGGGATGGCTCCGGTGTCGGGGTGGGTGACCCCGCAATTCCAGGCGGTTTTCACTCCGGTGCTCGAGAAGCTCGCCCGTCCTGGCATGTGTAATCCCGATGACCCCGAGAGCCCGCATACCACCGCAGAACTCGGGATCGACACCGCAACCGACACCGGCGACCAGGACAGTGACGTTTCCGGTGACAGCCCGGTGGCTGCTGCGCGGGCGGTGCTCGAAGCTGCTGCCAAGCGGGATCATCGCACCGCTGCTCAACGCAATCATGATGC
Source organism: Nocardia sp. NPDC005978 (assembly GCF_040614455.1). Classification (NCBI taxonomy): domain Bacteria; kingdom Bacillati; phylum Actinomycetota; class Actinomycetes; order Mycobacteriales; family Nocardiaceae; genus Nocardia; species Nocardia sp. NPDC005978. The sequence continues at coordinate 65,000 of NZ_JBEXUS010000041.1, read as the reverse complement.
GGTGATCGCGTTCCTGCGCCCGGACATGGGACCCACAAGGCTCGGAAACCACCGTGGGCTTCCCGTCTCGACCGTGATCACCATGAGCATCAACGATCTCGAGCAGCGCACCGGTATGGCGACCACCGCCACCGGCGGCACCCTCTCGATCGCCCAAGCGGTCGAGCTGGCGGCCAACGCGACCCCGTATCTGGTCATCATCGACGCGAACGGTCGCCCGCTGCACTTCGCCCGCGGTGAACGCCTCGCCACCCCCGAACAGCGGTTGGCACTCACCGCCGTCGAAAGAGGCTGCACCCGCCCCGGATGCGACGCACCAGCCACCCGCTCAGCAGTCCACCACATCAAAGAATGGGCCGATGGCGGCGAAACGGACATCGAGAACCTGACATTCGCGTGCGATGCCTGCCACGCACAGATCAACTCTGGCCCGAACGGCTGGAAAACGATCGTCATGCCCGAAGATTCGGAGCATCCCGGCAAAACCGGGTGGATACCCCCACCCCATATCGACCCCGCTCGCAGACCGCGCGTGAACTTCCGTCATCACCCGCGTGTGTCGAGTCCTTCGGGTGTGCCGGGTATCCCGGCGCGGCGACTCTGCTAGAGCGCTGCCCTCCAGTCGGAACCCAAAGCCCAAAGCCAAACCCCAAGAGCGGCAGCGGTGTTCACTCCAGTGGCCGACGTAGCCGAGACCCGCACGCGCCGTGCGTCTTCCGGCGGGGTTCGGGAGAACAAGCAAGAACAACGCGGCAATGCTGGTCACTTCGCCTGCCGTACCCGACTTCGGCTCCCCAGCTGGGAGCCTATTCGCCCTTCCAGCCTGGCTGGATGGCCGTGGGAACCTTCTCGAGACCTACAGACAAAAGACTCGTCATCGCTGAATGCCGGTACCGCCGTAGAGGGTGATTGTGGTGAGCGGTAATCCATTCGAGGCTTGCTTGTACCCCCGCCGGTGATGGATCCCGTTTATCGGCCCGGTAGGGCTGGTACCGCCGTCGAGGCACCCAACCCGCCCCCGCTGGTTCTCCGTTATCCAGGCGTCTTTCCCCAGCCAGGCACCCAACCGAAGTCGAGGCACCCAACCCGCCCCCGCTGGCACTCCGCTATCCAGGCGCTCTTTCTCCGGTAGGGCTGGTACCGCCGCCGAGTCTCCCAGCCGGACCATGCTGGTTCTCCGTTATCCAGGCCGCTCTCCCTCGGGAGGGCTGGAACCGCAGCCCGCCCCTCCCAGCCGCACCCCGCTGGTTCTCGTTATCCAGTCGTCCGTCAACGCAACCCGGCACCCAACTCTCCGATACGCCGGAACTCTGCAGCCCCACCAAACTCCACCAATCAGCCAACGCGCCCTCCGATCCAACTGGGCGATTTGCCCAGTGTTTCCCGACCCTGTTACAACCGGTGCCGAGAACCCCTCGATCAGAGAAGGGTTCGAACCGGGGAGGGTTCATGAGCAAGTACTGGAAGCACGACCTGCGCGAGGCCCGAGCACAGGAAGCTTTCGACATCAGCGACTTCGATCCATCGCAATTCACCGTCACCCGTACGTCTTTCGAAGACGGGCGGACGGTTGTCGAGACCATGTCGATGGAGGACCTGTTCGCGTCGTCCGGGGACAGCCCGATGGCGGAGACCGCGGAGGTGCGCAACGAGTTGTGGGAGTGGTTCGAGGAAGCCCTCGCCTACACCCTGTTCACCTTGCCCGCGAATGGCCGGTTGATGTTCGGGAATCTCGTTGGCGAGGAGACCGAACGATTCGTGCGCTTCACCAGGTTCGATCAGTTTCTGATGTGCGAGACCGCGTTGACCGATGACAGTGAGCAGCGGGAGCCGAGGCTGCGGCGGGGGACCGTCGACATGTGGGATTTCGGCGAGTGGCAGGAGCCGCAGCCGGAGCAGGGGATGGACAGCTGGTTCCGGATTGTCGAGTGGCCCGCCGAGTACTCTGAGTTCGAGGATGTCGCGGAAGCCGCGGTGGAATCATTTCGATTCGTGAGTGCGGCGGAGTGGCCGCACGAAATCGTCTCCGTGGCAGTCGATGTGGAGTCGGACGCCGAGATCGAGAACACGCTGTTCAACTACGACCCGATCACCGCTGAAACAATGTCGCAATTGCCCGTGGACCAGCTGCGCAGCCTGCTCGGCGTCCACCGGGAGATGCTCGAGGTGATTCTGGCTGCCGACGCTGCCGGTCAAGAGGTCCGAATCGTCTTCGCGCGAACACATGCCGAGACCCGGAACGCGCAAGTGCTCGTGAGTGGTGAGAGCGGCCGCTGGCCCGCCGCGCGCGAGCGCACGCTGGATGTGATCGCGCAGACCGGGCCGACGAGCCTGCTGGCCATCGATGTTCTCCTGGATGTGCCCGCCGGCACGGATGTGACCGACTACCTGGCACTGCGGGAGTTCGGCGACGACAGCGCCTATCAGGGCACGCGCGAGTACCTGCTCGGAATGCTCACTGCTGAACCGGCTTTCGCCGCGGCTGTCGAAGCGAGGCCCGAGCTGGCGGCGGCGGTGCGAGCCGGGACCGTGGGGCTCGAATACCACCTTCTCGGCGTCACCGGCGACGGCGATAAGACGGTCTATCGCTACCTGTGATCCCGGCTCGGCGGCTCAGTTCATCTTCCCCTGCATAGGGATATAGATCTCGGCCGCCTCCACGAATCCACCACCGATTCGCGCGGCCAAAGCCAGCGCCTCATCGGTCTTGCGCATCGCGTTGCGCAGGTAGTCATCGTCATCGTCGCCCACCGCGAGCAGTTCATCGGTATTGCGCGCCAGCCAGTGCCGGGTCAGCTTCACCGCGGCGGGGCTGACGTAGCCGCCGATCTCGTAGTTGGCCGGAATCGTGAAGTTGGCTTGCCATTCCAGCTGCGGAAATTCCGACTGCAGCATGCCGAGCAGTGCCGAGTTGTCGACAAGGCCCGAGTGGCCGTCCAATTCGGCGGTGCGCTCGAGCAGGGTCGGCCAGGCTTTTCCGCGCTGAATCCAGCCGGGCAGGATGTAGGAGAGGAAGTCGACGAGCACGAATTGCAGGTTCCCGGTGAGGAGTTCGGCCGGGTCCGCACGCTCGCCGTCCGGCTTCACGAAGGGCTGACCCGCGCGCAGTGCTCGAACCACGTTGCGCAGCAGCACGATATGGCCGGAGATCTCTTCGGTGAGATCCCGGTCTCCGGGCAGTGTGCCCTCCATGTCCGGCTGTACCCGCCCGGGCAGTCGCCGATCCAGCAGTGATAGCTGATGCGTCGCGAGTCCATCCACCTGATCCGGCGTGCACCGGTTGTACTGCAGCACCGTCTCGGCGACATCCTCCGCCGACTGCGCCGTAATGAAATAGGGGCGACCCCACACGTACAGGTGCGGATCGAAATTGTCATCGTGCCCGAGCGCCTGCATCGCGCCCAGTCCCCACCCGTTCGCGCGGAATCTGACCTTGGCCTGCTCCACCCCGAATCTGATCAGATCATCGAGATCTCGTTCATCCCCGTACCCCGCGATGTACGGAAGCACTCGACTCTCGACCATCCGCATGTCAATCGCATGAAAACTAACGTCGTACCCCATAATTGCCAGACATTACCCGGCTCGGATTGGAACAGGTTCATCCAGTCGTGCGCCGGGCGTACCGGGGTCGCGGATCCGCGCTCAGGATTGGTGCAACAGCGTTCACCGTGCTACTAATCTCAGCTGTGCGCCGCCTTCTCTTCAGCTCGTCGAGTTTGTCTGTGAATTCGGGCGGCTTTCCCTCATGACCGTCGACAGTCCCGCGGCGCCCCCGGCCGTCCCGGTGGAACAGGCACCGCGCGGTCGCGGTGGCCGATTCGAGTTTCTCGACGCGCTGCGCGGCCTGGCTGCCCTGGCGGTGGTGGTGCAGCACTGTTCGGAGCGGCTGTGGCCCGAGTATTTCCGCTTTTCGCAGGCGTACTTCGGTCTCGGTGAGTTCGGCGTCTTCGTCTTCTTCATCGTCAGTGGATTCATCATTCCGGCCTCGCTCGAGCGCGGGCGGTCGCTGGGCGCGTTCTGGGCCGGTCGGTTCTTCCGGCTGTTCCCGCTGTTCTGGGCCTGCCTGGTCGCGGCGATGCTGCTGCATTCGTTCGGCCGCTATGAGCTGCCCGAGCCCTTCTGGGATCAGCCGGTGCTGAACTTCCTGGCCAATCTGACGATGATGCAATTCTTCATCGGCGGCTGGGACATCCAGATCATCGGCGCTTCGTGGTCGCTGTCCTACGAGCTGGTGTTCTATCTGATTCTGTCGCTGCTGCTGATCGCCCGGCTCAATCGTCGTTCGGTGCCGCTGGCGGTGGGCGCGCTGGTGCTCATCGTTCCCGGGGCGATCCTGCCGCCCGCACTGCTCAATGGCGGTGACGCGAATGCCGTCACGCGGTCGATCGTCGCGGTCGCGACCATTCTGGCGGCGACGGTCTTCGCCTGCGTCGCAGAGGATCGCCGCGCTGCCCTGGCCGCGATCCTGATCTCGGTGATCGCCGTGCCGCTGTTCCTGAATCAACCCGGCGCTTCGGTCCTGACCTTCGGCTACCTGGCCACCATGTTCCTGGGCACGGTGCTCTACCGCATGACCTCCGGCGAGATCGCCGCTCCGCGCGCCTGGCTGGTTTTCGCGTTCGCCATGTGCCTGATCTTCGGCGTGAGCACGTTCGTCGCGCCCGTCCTGGATCCGATCACCGGGGTCTGGGTCACCTGGATCAAGCAGCCCCTCACGATTCTGCCCGCGTACCTGCTGTTCGCCGGTTTCCTGCTGCTACGCCGCTACTCCTTCCCGCGCCCCCTGCTCTACCTGGGCCGAATCAGCTACTCGCTCTACCTGGTTCACGCCCTGCTCCTGGACGCGATTCCCCGCTGGAGTACGTCCGTCCTCGGCGTCCCCGCCCAGTGGCTGACCCTGCTGACCTGGGTCGGTTCCGCTCTCCTGATCTCCGCGGTCACCTACCGATTCATCGAGAAGCCCTGCCACAATCTCGGCCATCGCGTGATCGCCAGGATCGATTCCCGCAAGATCGAACCGCCCGCGACCGCGGTCGCGTAGCCGGATTCGCGGGGAGCTGTCGGCCCGATCCGGTGCCGCGCGGAGTATTGCCGATCACGCGGACTCGGTGGTCAGATTCGGCTCGGATCACCCCAGGGGGCGATGACCTCGTCGGCGAACATCCGCAGGCTCGTCCGCACCGCGGCGGGCGAGGGCCCGGCCGGCTGCACGTTGCACAGCAACTCCGTGGCCCCCGGCAGTCCCGGATCCCGCCGAATCGACGCCGCCACCGCCGTTCCCGTCCCCAGGTATCCGTGTCCGGTATCCACGTAGTCCAGTGCGCTGAATCCCACCGGAAACCGCCCGGCCGCAATGGAAGTGGACACCCATCGTTCGATGCCGGGCCGCATGTGCTCGAACGCCACCGCCGCACTCTCGGCGCACAGCACCGATCTGGACAGTCCCACCCTCGGCTCCCGGCCCGCGGCGGCCTGCGCGGCCCGGTACTTCGCCACCCGCTCGGCGGCGATCTCATCCCGCGGTCCCTGCGGTGATGACGTGCGTCCGGTCAACACCCCGAGATCCAGCTGTGCCGCCAGCTCGAATCCGGATTCGGATGCGGTCCCGAGCCACAGCCGATCGCGTAGTCCGTTCCCCGCCGGCACCAGATCGCTGTCCGGCCCGAGTAGCGCACACAACTCACGCAGGTTCTCGGCGAACTGTTCGTGCCGCGCTTCGTGCTCCCGCCCGAATCGCTCGGCGCTGCCGATATCGGCTCCGGCTCCCAGGCCCAGCTCCAACCGCCCGGCGCTGAGGGCGTCCACCGTGGTCGCGTCCTCGGCCAGCCGTATCGGGTGCTCCAGCGACCCGACCACCACCGCCGTTCCCAGCCGAATTCGCTCGGTTCGCTGCGCGATGGCCGCGAGTACCACCAGCGGCGCGGGACAGTGCGCTCGTTGCGCGCCGAAGTGATGCTGCGCCACCCAGAACGAATCGAATCCGCATTCCTCGGCCACCACGGCGAGTTCGACCACCTCCCGCAGCGCCGCCGCCGAATCGCCATCGCTTACCACATGCGAGATGAACCCGAATCTCATACGCAACCCATCCCCTCGCCGCCGCCTCGGTCGCGTCCACCGTAGACCGCGCCGCGACCGGGCCTGACGGGGAGCGGCCCCGGCCTCGTTACCGCGGCGGATGGGGCAGGTGCACCGAATCGGATTTCGTCACCGCCGACGCGGGTCCGCACCGGGATCGCGTGCCGGTGGGCTGGGTTCGAACGGCTCTGCGCCGGTACCGTGGTCGGCTGTTTCGACCGCGGAGGTCGGGGTGAGCTGGACCGCGTCGCACTCTCCCAGATCCTGGGCGGACAGCCGGGTCGCCTGCCCGGGTGCGCGTGCGGCGCACCTGCTGCGCGCCTCGAACGTGCGGGTTCCCGCGCCGCGTCGAGCTCGCCGGGCGCGGTCCAGGCTCGGATCGGACGGCATTCCTACTGTGCGGCGCGCAGGGCGGCGGCGTACGCGTAGTCGGTCCGCCCGCCTTCGGTGGTGGGGGACAGGATCACGCGGGTCACGCCGGCGGACTCGTAGGCGGCCAGGTGGTCGGCGGCCGCGCGCGGGTCGGCGGGAAGGGTGGGGGCCACGACGGTGATCGTGGGGGTGGGGCGGTTGTGCTGGGCCGCTCGGGTTTTCAGGTCGGTGAGCAGGGCGGGCAGGTCGGCCGGGGCCGGATCGATGGGCATCCAGGCGTCGCCGTGAGCGGCGGCGCGAGCCCGGGCGCGGGAGCTGTTTCCCGCGATGAGAATCGGGGGAACCGGGGACGGCGGGGACAGGACGGGGTGCAGATCGTCGGCAAGGGGTGCGGGATCGCCCGATATGAGGGCGGGCAGGTGGGTGAGGGCACGGTCGGTGCGGAGGCCGCGTTCGGCGAAGGGCACTCCCGCCGCGCGCCAGCCGATATCACCGTGGGCCGGATTGCCGGTGCCGATGCCCAACAGCACTCGATTGCCCGAAAGCTGTTGCAGGGTAGCGACCTGTTTCGCCGCCCAGGCGACGGGCCGCAGTGCCACCAGCATCGCGCCGAAGCCGATGTTGATCCGGTCGGTGACCGCGGCGGCCGTGGTGAGGGCGACGGTGCTGTCCAGCATCGGCTGGCTCGCGATCAGATGGTCGGTGGCCCATAGGGATTCGAGTCCGGCATCCTCGGCGGCGCGGGCGGCGGCGCGAATCTCGGCGCCACCGATGTGGTGCGGTCCCGAGGTGGGCAGGAAAACGCCGATGGAAACAGGCACCGGATGACCTCCGAAGTCGTAGCTGCTGGTGTGCCACCCACGCTAGGACGGACGAGCGAAGGTTCCAATGTGCGATCCACTCTGGCTCATGCCCGGAACGCGCACCGCGTCCTGCCGTGTTCGCAAGCTGGGTGGCGGGTGCGGTGCACGCGGACCCGAACCGTGCTCCCCCAGAATTGGCACCCTCGAAACCCCAGCGCGGCAGGACGGCCGAGAGCCCGTGTCCGGCAAGCCGCCGGGCACGGGCTGGTTCGAGCCTCGTCAGTGAGCGGCAGCGCCGAGCTGTTCGGCCAGCGCGGTCGCGGCGGCCGGGAACCGGTCCAGTAGCGCGGTCAGTTCGTGATCGCCGGGCGGCCCGAAATCCTGCCAGGTTCCTTCGATTCCGAGCAGCGACGCGAGTGCGTCGCAGCCGGCCCGATGCCGGGACAGCAGTTCCGAGCCGGGGCCCTGGGACGGGGCGGTCGGCGTCGGTGTCGCCGCCGTCGTGAACTCCGCCGACCACGGCGGTACGAAGGCGTCCACCGCCGGGAGGGCGCCCGGGAAGGTGCGGGCGGCCTCGCGGACCAGGCCGGGGATCAGGTCGGCTGTCTGCTCCTTCAGGGTTGTGATCAGTTTCGGGAGCCACGGGAGCAGGACCCGATCGGGGAGGGACCCGAACGCCTTCGACAGCAGTTCCACCACAAAGGGTTTCAGAGCGGGCGCCGGGTCGATCGCCTGGACGAAACCGCTGATGTACTGCGGAACCGTCGGCAGGACCAGGGGGTTGGCCAGCATCGCGTCGCTGCGCTCACGCAGGTCCGCCATGGTCAGCATGCCCAGTTGGAAGCGGGCCGCCCACAGCAGTGCGATTTTGGCGGGCGCTTCCGGATGTGATTGCAGGACGGCCAATTCCAGCTGCGTGTGATCGCAGCCCAGGGACAGGGCCAGGTTCTCCATCCCGAACAGGAAGCCGAGCATGGCCGCGACCTGTGGTGGGCCGGTCTCCTCCGCGGTGAACGCAGTCGGCAGCAGGGTGCAGTAGTGCGAGTAGCCCGCGGTGACGAAGCGTTCGCACCAGGGCGGCAGCCCGTCCTCGGTCGATCGGAAATAGTTGAGCAGCAGCCGAATACGACGGAGCACGACCGGCGCGTCGTCCACCGTGCGCTCGGCGGCCAGCAACTCGACCGCGCGATTGCCGAGCTCGGCCGCCAGCCGCACCGAGCCCAGATAGACCAGCGCGTCCTCGACCGCTCCCAGCGCCACGGCAGCGGTCGCGTCCGGTGCGGTGACCGCACGGCGCAGCCGCTGCTCGAGCACCTGCTCCACCGACACGCCCTCGTACCCGAGCTCCACGAGCGAACGCTGATACTTGCCCAGCCCGATGTCCCAGCTCTCCTGAATGGAGGTCTCGCCGAGCCCGCGCGAACCCATGATGGGCCGCAACGCATCCTGCGGCAGCAGCCGGCGCAACAGCCACAGCAGGTCCGAGCACGGCCGCAGTTCGGGCGTCGCCTTCACATCCAGCAGGGCGCGCTGGAGCGTGCGCTTGGACAGGTCCAGACCCAGCGGGGCCAACCGGTCCAGCACGTCGCGGGCCAGCGGCGGCAGCGCCGCGTAGCCGACCTGGCCGATACGGTCACCGCCCAGCAGGATCTCGCACAGCCTGCGCACGTCGCGCCTGCCCGGTACCCGATCCTTCTCGATGCAGGTGACCGCCGCGTCCTGGAAGTCGTACGGGGTCGGTCGCGCTCGATTACGCAGGCCCGCCAGCAGAATCGAGGTCTCGAAGATCGCGATGGCGTCGGCGGTGCTGGCCAGGTAGCCGTTGCGCCGGGCCAGCCGGACGATGTCCACCGACCACTCCAGCAGCTCGGCCTCATCGAGCGGATCCAGCACCGGCGGCCGTGACAGGAAGCCCGAAAGCTGATCCCGCACTTCGGCGTCGCTCTCTCCCGCGAGGACGGGCAGCTTGGCCGCCCGCGGCTTCGCACCCGGCTGCCCCGCCAGTTGGAACGGTTGCAACTTCCCGCGCCGCAACCCCTTCAACCACGTCGCCGCCGCGATCGACACCGCGCCGCCCGCCAGCCCGAACTGCGCCTCGATCGCCGAATGGCTCGAGGGGATCAGCCCGTAGTGCCAGGCGGTGGCCGAGCGCGGGGAGATCTCGAACGGCGCGTCCGAGTCCACGCCGAACTGCGCCACCGGACTCGCCGCGTGCGCCGCGCCGCAGATGTACAGCGCCCGCGCCGGGTCGATCGCGTTGGCGGACAAATGCTCCCGCATCCGGGTCCACATGTACCGTTCGCGGTCCTCGTCCTCCACCGTGCTGCCGCGTCGCAGCCGCCGGAACAGACTGCCGATCATCACCATGACCTGGCGGTACGTGTCGTAATCCGCGTCCGCGAGTGGCTGTTCCACGTACTGGTCCCACCACTCGGACCAGTGCCGGACCTTGCCGTGGTGCAGCAGATGCTCTTCCAGTTCGGCGAAACGCGGTCGCAGATCGCCGATCTCGATGCCCACGGCCGCGCCGTGCAGGCCGTCCTCATCGGGCTGCTCGCTCTCGGCGGGCAGCCCGGGCTCCTCGGATTCCTTCGGCGCCCACTGGAAGACGTGATCGGTGGACCGATCCACCAGCACCAGTTCGACATTCGGCGTCTCGAGCGCGTACGCGATGGCCTGGTACTCGGCGGACGCCTCGGTGATCGGCGCGACCACCGACAGCGGCGCCCACTCCGCCGGGAATCCCGACGTGTCGGTGGCGAACGCCTGCAGCGCCACCGGCAGGCGGCAGTTGCGGAGTTCGTCCAGCAGCGGCCGCATATCCTCGCACAGCTCCAGATAGATGACCGCGGGCTGCTTTTCGCGCAACCGCCGCACCATGGCGAGGCCGGACGCGGGGGAGTGGTGGCAGACCGGGAAGATCTCCAGCCGCTCGGACAGCGCCCGGTCCACATCGTCGACGATGCCCGCGAGGATGTCCCCCGCCGCGCCCGGCGCGCCGGCGAACGCGACCGCCGCGTCCGCCAGCTGATCCCGCAGCGCGGCGAAGGTGTTCGGCGCGCGCCGAGCCTCGGAGACGGTCACGAGAGCCTCGCGATCGCGGCCCGGCCGCCCTCGAGGAATTCGCCCCAGGGCGCCTTACCCTTCTTGTCCTTGGTGCGCGGCTCGACCACCCCGTGTAGATACTTGTTCAGAATCGCCAGGTCCTCGGGGGCGCGCCGGGCCAGCGAGCCCACCAGCGAACCCGCGAGATCCTGGGCGTTCAGCTCCCGCGCACCGAAGAACTGACTGTGCAGGATGGCGTCCTCGAGCACGCCGATCTGCTCGGCGGTGGACAGCGCCGACTCGAGTTTGTCGTCGTCACTGGTGGCCGCGGCCGCGGCGGCCCGCAGATCGGCGAAGCTCTCCAGCAGGATGTCCAGCAGCGTGGGCGGCAGTTCCAGTTCGATGGAGTGCCTGCGCAGCAACTCCGCGGTGCGGAAGCGCACGATCTCCGCCTCGCTCTTCTTGTTGGACACCACCGGAATGCGCACGAAGTTGAAACGCCGCTTGAGCGCCGAGGACAGATCGTTCACGCCCCGGTCGCGGCTGTTGGCCGTGGCGATGATCGAGAAACCGGGCTGGGCGAAAACCACGTTGTCGTCGTCGAGTTCGGGAATCGAGACGTACTTCTCGGACAGGATGGAGATCAGCGCGTCCTGCACGTCGCTGGTGGAGCGGGTGAGCTCCTCGAAGCGCCCGATCACGCCCTGCTCCATGGCGGTCATGATCGGCGACGGAATCATCGACTCCCGCGACTGCCCCTTGGCGATGACCATGGAGATGTTCCACGAGTACTTGATGTGATCCTCGGTGGTGCCCGCGGTGCCCTGCACCACCAGCGTCGAGTTGCGGCTGATGGCCGCCGAGAGCAGCTCGGCCAGCCAGCTCTTGCCGGTGCCAGGATCGCCGATCAGCAGCAGGCCGCGATCCGAGGCCAGGGTGACGATGCTGCGCTCGACGAAACTGCGGTCGCCGAACCACTTCTGGTCGACCTCGCGATCGAGCCCGTCGGCACGCTCGGAGCCGAGTATGAACAGTCGCACCATCTTCGGGCTCAACCGCCACGCGAAGGGCTTGGGGCCGTCGTCGATCGACTCCAGCCAGTCCAGCTCCTCGGCGTACTTGACCTCGGCGGGGGCGCGCAAAACGTCGTTCATGGGAGTGTCTCCTAGTCGAGAAAGTTCTTGAGCTCGTGCACGAGCTTCTGGATGCGCCCGGAAAGCACCGGGGTGCCGAGCGCCTTGAAGCGCTCACGGAACCACGGATTGACGCTCTGGTGGCCGGAGCTGTTCACCGAGCCGACGGGGATGAGCTTGACCCCCGACCGGTGCACGGCCTCCATGGATTCGAACAGCGGCTGTGAGCGATCGAACTCGTAGAAGTCCGAAATCCACACCAGCACGGTGTTCTTCGGGTCGGTGATCTTGGGCTGCGCCATGGCCATGGCGATCGGCCCGTCGTTGCCGCCGCCGAGATTGGTGCGCAGCAGCACCTCGAACGGATCGTGCACCCACGGCGTCAGATCCAGCGCGCGGGTGTCGTAGGCGATCAGGTGCACGTCCACCTTCGGCAGCCCCGCGAAGATCGAGGCCAGGATGGTGCAGTTCACCATGGAATCGACCATGGAACCGGATTGGTCCACCACCACGATCATCCGCGCGGGCACGGTGCGCTTGGCGGTCTGCCGGTAGTAGAGCCGGTCCACGTACAGCCGCTCGTCGTTCGGATTCCAGTTCGGCAGGTTCTTCCAAATGGTGCGGTCCACATCGAGATTGCGCAGAATGCGCTTGGGCGGAACCGAGCGGTCGACGGTGCCGACGCTGGTCTGCTGCACCTGGGTGCGCAGCACCTCGGCCACCTCGTCGATGTAGCGGCGAATGAGGCGTTTGGCATTGGCCAGCGCCACCCCGGACAGATTGTGCTTGTCCCGCAACAGCTGTTCGATGAGCGACATGCTCGGGGTGAGCTGCGCGGCCAGGTGCGGATCGGCCAGCACTTCCCGCAATCGCATGCGGGAGACCAGTTCTCCTTCGAGTCCGGTCAGCACCCCGTGCACGCTGCCCGCCTCCTCGCCGAGGCAGCGTCGCAGCCAATTGGCGTCGGACTGCCAGCCGGACAGCTGCGTGGCGCTGACCTGTCCGGAACCGGTCGCGAACACATTGAGCAGCAGCTTGGAAACCAATGCGGCGGTGCGGACATCGGCCGCGCCGATGCCGTCGAGCACTGCGGGATTCTCGTCCGCGCCGGCGTCGGCGGCTACGACCGTGGCATCGGCATCGGCATCGGTCTGGACGTCCGCGTGCCCGGCCTTCGCCTCCGTGCCCCCGGCTTCCGCGGCCTCTGCGCGCTCGGTGAAGTCCAGCCCGTCGAACTCGGACCGCATGTCCGGATACCGCTGCACCACATTGTCGATCGAGATCCCCGGATCCAGCACCGCCAGCGGCAGTCCCAGATCGTCGACGATTCCCGCGCTCGCCTGCTCCAGCGTCGGCTGGTTGTCGCCGGCGAAGACACCGGCCAGCAGCCGCCAGTACAGCACCTGGCGGCGCGCCTCATGGTTGGGCTCAGTGGTCATTTGCGCAGCAACCGTCCCGCGCGCTCGCGCAATACCGCCACGGCGTCGCCCGACTTCGCCTGTGCCTTGGCGACTTTCGGATCGGTCGGCCCGAGCGCCCAGTCACCGTTGTGCAGGGCGGTGAGCACGGTCTTGACCTTGCGCTGCACGGCCAGCGGGCGCACCGACCAGCCGTTCGCGTCCCAGCGCAGCAGACCGATCAGCAGGCTGGAGCCGTTGACCCCGGCCGCGGTGAGCGGTCCCGCGGCGGGCAGCGCGTCCAGGTCCAGCGCGATGCGCTGGTCGCCCGATTCCAGTGCGCCCTCGCGGATCCGGTAACCCTCGAAGAACACCGGCACGGCGATGTGCACCGGATCGCGATCCAGCGGCGCCACCGCCGCTGCCCGCGCCTGCGGCAATTGCACGGTGGCGGTGACGAACGGGTCGGCCTCGGCGCTCGCCTTGGCTCGATCGTCGTCCCACAGCAGGTCGCCGGTGACGGTCACCGGCATGTCGGTCAGTTCCAGCGCCCGGTGCTCGGCCAGCGCGGTGAGCAACTGCCGATGCGCGCCGAGCAGCTGCCACACGGCCGGCCCCACGATGGTGTCCACCTTGGCGGCGGCCACCGAGACCCGCACCAGGCGGGCCGGTGCGTCCGTGGTTTCCAGGACGCCGTGCACCTGAACCTGCACCGCGGTCCCGTGCTCGTGCACGTCGACCCCCAGCGGCAGTAGACGCCCCGAAACGGATTCGGTGGCAGCGGATTCCGCACCGCGCCAGGACAGCAGCAGGGCGCGCGCCCACAGATCGGCCCAGCGCCGCGCGGGCACCCGGTCCATGGTCGCGACGGGGGCGCAGGCGCTCAGTTCCGCGGTGAAGCCGTCCAGCAGTACGGCCAGGCGGCGCAGCGCCGGCTCGCCCAGCAACGCCTCCACGGTGCGATCTGCGGCCGACACCAGATCGTGGTCCACGCCCCGCCAGCCCGCGATGGCGAGTTCGCCCAGCCAGGCGCGCGAACCCGCGGCCAGCGGATTGGGCGTTCCCGCAACGGCTTCGGCGGTCCACTCGAAACGACTGCGGCCCAGCGCCGCATCGGCCTGCTCGACCAGTGCGTCGTGCACCGCGCCCAGCAGTGCGGCCCGGGCGGCGGCCAGCGCCGACAGTTCGTCGGTACCGATCGCGCCGGCGCTCACCTTGGCGACAGCGCTCGAAACAGGCTCGGCCAGAGGCGATCCCGCGACGGCGCCCGCCAGCGCGGTGAGCGCCGCGTGCTGGGGTTCGGACACCCGGGCGAGTCCATTGACCAGCGCGGCGTCGAAACCGCGCACCGTGTCCAGCGCCGCGGCGACCCCGGCCGGCGCCTCCGCGAGGGTGGACAGTTGTACGGCCTGCATCAGCGACCCACCCCCGCCGGGAACCAGTGCAGCTCCGGAATCGGCGCCGCGCTACCCGGCAGTTCCAGGTAGGTCAGATGCCGCAGGAAGCGGCTGAACACCGCGGCGGCCGGCGCCGGATCACGAGTTCCCTTGATGCAGTTGGCAAGCCGCGCGCCCTCGGGTACCTCGACGCGCAGGAATCGGGCCACCCGATCCTGCCCGTACTGGAGTTCCGCCTCGCTGATGAGCGCGTCCAGGTGCTTGCAGGCCCACCCCTGATTCAGCCCGCCGCAGGGCCGGTTGTTGTTGGTGCTGCAGCTGAGCCCGTGCGTCCCCGCGGTCACCGAGGCCACGTACACCCGGGCGATGTCCGAGCCGCTGGACACCACGCCCTGGAGCCTGCCCTCGGCCAGTTCCACGAACGGCACCTTGTTCAGTTTGCGCGGTGCGACAGCGGGCAGAACCCGCACTACAGAAGCATTTTCCCAAGCCGGTTCCTCCGGCGTGGCACTCGTATTCGAGGCCATCGTTCTCCCTCCCGGTCGATCACGATGCGCCCAAGGTATGTGACCCCACCGACAACCCGCGAAGCGGCCGGGAAGTGCGGCGAGACGGTCGATTCCGGGTTCGCGCACGGTCCCGCCCGGTGGGGTGTACAGCTCTGCCGGATGGGGTGCGCGGGCCCGCGCAACCGCGCTCCGCAACCGATGGGCCACTCCGGTTCTCTTTGCTCGCAGGACAATTGTGTGATGCCGGGCCGGTCGTCGCGTCGCGGTCCAACGAGTCCGTGGGATGGGTGTTATCGAGACGCCTATCGAGTTCGGCGATTAGGGGATGTTCGCGAGCGGAGGTTAGGGGCAATAGGGGGATTAGGGGTTCCCTGAACGCCGCGGAAATCATGGTCAACTGACCATTTGAAACGTTTGAAAGTCGGCATTTTCAATATCATATGCGCAGATCAGAGCAATATTATGGGCGCGGAACCCGGGTGATCCGACCGCGGCTATCCCGCATTGCGGGAAATCTCCGACACCGCCCGTAACAATTCTTTGCGGAACGACGACACCCATTCAGGCACTTGACGAGTCGCCCGCACGGCGCCGTTGGAACCGTTGTCCACTGTCGATTCTTTGCGTCGGCATCGGGCGGCATTGCTTCCCGCGGTGGCGGAAGCTTATGAATGAGAAGGGTCGATATCTGATGTCGGAGTGTTCAATCGCCAACTCTCGGCGATCTCGACTAACCGCCGCCGGGGCCGTGCTGGCCCTGGCCCTCGCGGTGAGCGGTCCCATCGCGGTCACGGCTTCGGCCGACCCGGCGCCGACGACCTCGGCCGCGCCGGACGTGAATCTGAACGTACCGGTGCCGCCGATCACGGTGCCCTCCGTCGCCGTGCCCGCGGTACCCACCAAGGCCCCCGAGGTCGTGGTGCCGCCGGTCAAGGCGCCCGAGGTGACGGTGCAGGCGCAGGTCCCCGAGGTTTCGGCGCCGACGGTAGCGGCGCCGAACGTACAACTCCCCGTCGTCGACGCGCAGGTGCCCCCGGTTCAGGTCCCGCAGGTTCAGGTCCCCCAGGTGCAGGCGCCGCAGGTGCAGGTCCCGCAGGTGCAGGCGCCCGAAGTGCGTCTGGACGGCGCGGCGCAGGCCGCGGGCAATGCCGCCGCGGGTGTGCAGGCCGACGTGACCGCCTCGCTGTCCCAGGCCGATATCAACGCCCGGACCCAGGCCGAGGTCACCACCAAGGCGACCGCCGATGCCGTGGTGAGCGCCCAGCGCGATCACGACGCCGCCGTCGCGGCCGCCGCGCAGTCCTCCAATGACGCGGCCGCGCAGGCCACCGTCGCCGCGTCGCAGGCGAAAGTCGATGCGGCACAGGCCAGTGCGGCCTCCGCCCAGGCCGATCAGAACCTCGTCGTCGCCGCGCAGACGGTGACCAAACTCCAGGCCGACGCCACCGCGGCGCACGCCGCCGCCGCGGCCGCCAAGACCGCCGCCGCCGATGCCGCCGCGGCCGCCCGCGCCGCCGCCGACAAGGCCACGGCGCTGGAGGCGAAGGCCGCGGCCGCCACCGGCGCGGAGGCCTCGGTGCAGCTCCAGCTCGCCACCCAGGCCCGGCTGGACGCCCAGGCCCTCGCCGATGCCGCCGCCAAGGCACAGCTGGCCGCGGATGCCGCTGCCCAGTTGGCCAGTGCCACACAGGTTTCCCTCGACGCCGCGCTGGCGCAGAAGCTGGCCTTGGAGAAGGGCGCGGCACAGGCCGCCGCGGCGGCGAACCTCGCGTTGACGACCAAACTGGCCGCCGACGTCACCGCCGCGCAGACCCTCACCTCCACGCTCACCGCGAAGTTGAACGATGCCAAGGCCGGCGCGCAGACTGCCCTGGACGCCGCGCTCGCGGCCCGGCTGGCGGCCGGGGTCCAGGCGGGCGTCGACCTGTCCACCGTGGTCGCCGCGGACGCCCGGATGCAGGCGCTGCTGGACGCGGCCCTGCAGGCCAAGCTCGCCGCCGACGCCGCCGCGGGCGTCGTGACCGGCCTGCAGCTGCAACTGGACACCGCCAATGCGGGCCTCGCCGCCGCATTGGGTGCTCAGGCGGCGTTGACGGCGGCGGCCGCGGCGGCGCTCGCCGCCGGTCTGGCCCTGGTCGTCGGGCTGAACCTGGGTGGCCAGCTGTTCGAGGCCGTCGGCATCACCAAGATCGACTCGACGACCGCGGTCGTCACCGACACCGGCGTCAAGCTGGTCGGAATCTTCGATGACGCGGGTACTTTCACGGTCGTCGATTACTACAGGACCGGCCCGGACGGCGTGGAGACGCTCGCCGGTGGCCTGCCGCCGGTGGAGCTGGCGCTGGGTGACGGTCCCGCGGATGACTCGGGTGTGCCGTTCGCACTGCTGGGCGCGGGGGCGCTCGGTGTGATCGCGGCGGCCGGCGCGGGCGCGCTGGTGATCCGGCGCCGGCGCGGCGCGACCGATGACGTCGTTGCCTAGGGCACGGCACTGGCTGGTGGGCGCGGCCGCGATCGCGCTCATCGCCGGCTGCTCGAGTGAACCGGAGGCGCTGCCGCCGCCGGACCGGTCAGCGGTGCCGTCGCATATCGACGCCGTCGCCTCGGACCCGGCCGTCGCGCCCGCCGAGCCGACCGCCATCGAACTGCGCTCCCCGGCCGGGGAGACCTACCTGAGCAGTCCGCTGAACCCGGAGAAGCTCATGCGGGTGGGGCAGCGGCTGAATCCGGTCAACGAACTGCCCGTGTGGTGGGGGGAGAGCGGTCTGCCCGGCACCGACACCAAGGAGACGGTGCTGGTCGCGGGCCACAACTACAGTAAGCGGGTCGCGCCCTTCCGGGCGTTGCGTGTGGTCCAGCCGGGTGACGCGGTGCTGCTGCGCACCCCGAACGGGGTGCTGCGGTACACCGTCGAGCGCACGACCCCGCTGCCCAAGGGCTCGCTGTTGAGTCAGAACGAGTTGCGCGACCACGTGCCGGGCCGGCTGATCCTGGCCAATTGCGATGTCGTGGACGGTGAACCGACGGACAACAACTACCTGGTGATCGCCCAGCTGGATCGGCCCGCGAACTGATCCGGAGCGGCGCGACCACCGGCGCCGCGGGCACCCGGTTTCCTCGTTACGCCGGGTGCCCGCGGCGGTGTTGTGCCGCGGCGGTTTTCGGTGCTGCGGAGTTCAGCGCAGCGGGAAGCCCTGCGCCTCCAGCTGTTCGCGCAGCCGATGGCGGCCGTTGAGGGCGGCGGCGGACCGCAGGCGGCCCAGGACCCGCTCGGTCCAGGAGTGCGCGAGGTTCTGCTCGGCGTAGAACTCCGCGATGCGGGTCTCGTACTCGGCGATGTGGCCGAGTTGACCTGCGGCGTCGTAGGTTTCGGCGTGCAATACCGCGCCCCGGGGCAGGCGCGGCTTGACGCGGGCGTCCTCGGCCGGATCGGGCACGCCGACGACCAGGCCCACGACCGCGAAAACGCCCGGGGGCAGGCCCAATTCGACGGCGACCTGTTCCGGATTGTTGCGGATCGCGCCGATGTACACCGTGCCCAGCCCCAGCGACTCCGCGGCCACCAGCGCGTTCTGGGCGGCCAGCGCCGCGTCCAGGAAGGCGACGTAGCTGGTCTCGAGGTAGTCCGCGCCGGTCAGCTCGGCATCGCGGTCGGCGGCCAACCCGCGCAGGCGAGCCACGTCCGCGGTCCACACCAGCAGGACCGGGGCCTGGCGGATGTGTTCCTGATCCCCGGCCAGCGCGGCCAGCCGCGCCTTGCGCTCGGGATCGCGGACCGCGACCACGCTCCACACCTGCAGGTTCGAGGAGGTCGGTGCGGACTGCGCCGCCGAAATCAGCAGTGCGAGAACCTCATCGGATACCGGATCGGGCAGGTACCGGCGCACGGATCGATGCTCGTGCAGGACCTGCAGGACGGGGTTCCACGCCGCCGGGGCGGACGGCGCGGGGTCGCGGTAGCGCTGAGCCACGACCTGATCGGGGGCGGAAACGGTCTGCGTCATGCTCGACATCGTCGCCGTCCCGCCCCGCCGCGTCAGGTATTGCCCGCAGCTCGAGCCGAATCCCGAGCTCCGTCACACTCGCTCTCGGCCCGTAACGGCGGTGTTCCCGGCGGTGCCGAGGACCAGCCGGCCCATCCGCTCGGACCCGGGCCGCCCGGTAGCGGCGGGCAGCCGCGTCGATTCCGCCGGGTTACCGCACCGATTCCGCCGGGGCGGGTGCCGGCGCCGGGTGCGAAGCGACCGGGGTGAGCCCGGCCAGGACGCGCGGCAGCGGCGCGGTGTGCAGCACGCCGAGGCGCTGAGTGGCGCGGGTCAGCGCGACGTAGAGCTCGGCCGCGCCGCGCGGGCCGTCGGCCAGGATCCGCTCCGGGTTCACCACGAGCACCGCGTCGTATTCGAGGCCCTTGGTCTCCGAGGCCGGGACGGTCCCCGGCACCCCGGGCGGCCCGATCACGATGCTGGTGCCCGGCCTGCCGGCCTCGTCGGCCACGAATTCGGCTATGGCGCCTGGGATCTCGGCATCATCGAGCCGCCGGGACCAGGGCTCTACGCCGCACGAGCGCACCGATTCCGGGGCCCGCACCTCGGGGGCGAACTCGGCCAGCACCGCCGCCGCGACCGCCATGATCTCCGCCGGGGTGCGGTAGTTGACGGTGAGCGAGCGGTAGACCCAGCGGCCGGGCACGTACGGCTCCAGCATCTCACCCCACGCTCTCGCACCCGCCGCCGAACGGCGCTGGGCGAGATCGCCGACGATGGTGAAGGAACGACCGGGGCAGCGGCGCATGAGAACTCGCCAATCCATCGCCGAGAGCTCCTGCGCCTCATCGACCACGATGTGCCGGTACGTCCATTCCCGGTCCGCGGCCGCACGTTCGGCCAGCTCTCGGGTATCGCGTTCGAGGAAGCGATCCGCCAGATCCTCGCCGTAGAGCATGTCCGTGGCGAACAGATGGTCCTCGTCGTCCATCATGTCCTCGCGGCTGACCATGTTCTCCAGCACGGCGGCCGCGTATTCGGCCTCGGCCCGGCGTTCGCGTTCGGCGCTGTCGTCCTTGGGCTTGTCCGGGCCGAGCAGGTCGACCAGTTCGTCGAGCAGGGGGACGTCCGACACCGTCCAGGGCGCGTCCGCCGGCCGTGCCAGTGCGGGATCCGCGCCCGCGGCCGCCAGGCGGTCCGGCGACGAATACAGCTGGGACAGCAGTGTTTCCGGCGTCAGCACCGGCCAGAGCTCGTCCACCGCGGCGAGGAACCGCTTGTGTTCGGCGAGTTCGGCGAGCAGATCGGTGCGCATCTGCTCCCAGGCTTCTCGATCGGATCGGGTCAGCCAGCCCTTGCCGATGCGCGCGATGGCCCGCTCGGTCAGTGCCCAGGTGAGGATCTCGAGGAAGACCGCCCGCGCTTCGTTGTGCGGGCGTCCGCTCTCGCGCGCCTCCTGCCGTGCCCACCCGGCGATCTCGGCGTCGATGCGCACGGTGACGTCGGACAGGTCGATGGGCATCGGATCCAGCGGAACCCGCTGCCGGTCCGCGATGGCCGCCGCGAGCACCTCGAGCATGCGCGGGGAACCCTTGTGCCGCGCCGCTTCCGGAGCGTCCTCGGCCGTGGCGCGCAGGCCCGGGAGCAGATCCGCGGTGGTGGTGAACACGACGTTGGTCTCGCCCAGCGATGGGAGCACGCGGCTGATGTGCTGCAGGAACGCCGGATTGGGACCGACCACCAGCACGCCGTGCCGTTCCATCTGCTCGCGCTTGGTGTACAGCAGGTACGCGACGCGGTGCAGCGCCACCACGGTCTTGCCCGTGCCCGGACCGCCCTCGATCACCAGGACGCCCGGGTGGTCCAGTCGAATGATCTCGTCCTGTTCGGACTGGATGGTCGCCACGATGTCGCCCATGCCCGCGCCGCGCGGGGCGTTCACCGCCGCCAGCAACGCGGCGTCACCCCGTTCGGCCTCGCCCGGACGCCCCAGCACCTCGTCGGTGAAGTCCGTCACGATGCGCCCGCGCGTGTGGAATTGCCTACGCCGGCGCATGTTCTCGGGCGTCGCGGCGGTCGCGGTGTAGAACGCGCGCGCCGCGGGCGCGCGCCAATCCAGTAGCAGCGGCTCGAACTCGTCGGCCTCGTCCAGAATGCTGACGCGGCCGATGTACGAGCGCTCCCCGGCGATCGAGTCCAGCCGCCCGAAGCAAAGCCCGTTGTCGGCCACGTCCAGCCGCTTGGCCTGTTTGGCCAGCGCGCGCACCTCGAATTCCCGTTCCATGGGCGATCCGGCCTCGCCCCGCAGGACGGCGGCGTACTGCCCCTTCACCCGCGCGCGCTCGGCGTCGAGGCGCGCGTACAAGTCGGTCACGTACTCGCGTTCGGACCGCAGTTCCTCGTCATATCCCTGCACTGGCATCCATCCCTTGCTGTCCGGGCGGTGGCATCGCGGCCACCACCGTCCCGTCGGCGCGGACCGGACCGCCCATCGGTCTCGGCCCGCGCATCGTGCAACTCCCGTTTTCGCTGGTTCCAGGCTCAGGTCAGCGAGTATGCCCCCGCCCCCGGGCCTTGCCGCAAGCCCGGGGGTGCGCTATAGATTGGAAGGGGAAGAGATGACCGCCCGTTCGGCGCGGACCCACCCCCGGGGTAATGATCATTAAGTTCTGTTTCGCAATACTCGCAAGAAAGCATCGCTGGACCTGATCTATCGTGCCGCGCACCATAGAACCATGACCGCCCCCCAGCACCCCGCTGAGCTGCTGTTCGGCACCAATCTCGTCGCGATGGTGACCCCCATGCAGCCCGGCGGCGCGATCAGCCGACCCGGCCTCGACAACCTCGTCGATCACCTCCTGGCCACCGGATGCGACGGCCTCGTCGTCGGTGGCACCACCGGAGAATCACCCACCCTCACCGACCCCGAATCGGCCGAGCTCGTGCGCGCGGTCCGCGACCGCGCGCAGGGCCGCGCCCGTGTGATAGCGGGCGTCGGCACCTACGACACCGCCTCGAGCGTGCGTCGCGCCCGCGAGGCCGAAGCGGCGGGCGCGGACGCGCTGCTGCTGGTGTGCCCCTACTACTCCCGGCCGCCGCAGGCCGGTGTGGTCAAGCACTGCCTGGCCGTCGCCGACGCCACCGAACTGCCCGTCATGCTCTACGACGTGCCCGCGCGCACCGCCATGGAGATGACCGCGGCCACCATCGTCGAGCTCTCCGAGCACCCGCGGATTCGCGCGGTGAAGGACGCCAAAGGCGATCTGTACGAAGCGATGACGGTGATGAACCGCACCTCGCTGGCCTACTACTGCGGCATCGACGAACTCAATCTGCCGTACCTGGCCGCCGGCGCCGCCGGGGTGCTGAGCGTGGTGGGCAACGCCGTCGCCGACCGCAATGCCGAGCTCATCGCGGCCGTGCGCCGCGGGGATCTGGATTCCGCTCGCGCGCTGCATGTTTCGCTCATCCCCATGATCGACGCGATCATGCGCACCTCGCAGGGCGCGATCATGGCCAAGGCCGCGCTGGCCGAACTCGGCATCATCGAGCACCCGACCGTGCGGCTCCCGCTGGTCGAATCGCCCGAGGAGCACCTGCGCGTGCTCGGGGCGGCCCTGTCCACCATCGGCGTTCGCGTCTGATTCGCCCCGGGTGGACCGGCCTGCCGGTCCACCCGCCCGGCGTCGCTCCCCGGTGGCCGGCCTGCCCGCCGCTGTCGTCGCGACACGCAGTGTGCGCTGGCAATAGC
Organism: Nocardia sp. NPDC005978; assembly: GCF_040614455.1. Taxonomy (NCBI): domain Bacteria; kingdom Bacillati; phylum Actinomycetota; class Actinomycetes; order Mycobacteriales; family Nocardiaceae; genus Nocardia; species Nocardia sp. NPDC005978. The sequence continues at coordinate 42,529 of NZ_JBEXUS010000041.1, read as the reverse complement.
CGATGAAGACCGAGCGGTCGGTGAGAATTCGGGGGTGGTTACCGATGATTCGAATTCGCCGTCACGACTGATCGACGCGCGAATCGAGGAATTGGGGGATTGGCGCGGCGAGACCCTGGCTCGGATTCGCGCCCTCGTGCGGCGCGCCGATCCGGAGATCGTGGAGGAGTGGAAATGGCGGGGCGTTCCGGTCTGGTCGCACGACGGGATGATCTGTACGGGTGAGACCTACAAGGACTATGTGAAGGTCACCTTCGCCAAGGGCGCGTTGCTGCCCGATCCGGCGGGCCTGTTCAATTCCAGCCTGGACGGCAATACCCGCCGCGCCATCGATATTCGCGAGGACGACGCCCTCGACGAGACGGCGTTCAAGGCGTTGATCGGTGCGGCGGTCGCGCTCAACACCGAGCGCTAGTCCCCGTCGTCACACCCGGGGCGATTACTGCCGCGCGGTGAGATCGCGATCGGGCCGCAACTCGCGGCGCGGCGGGACCGGCAGCCGCCGCGCGGCGCGCACGCCCCCGCGCGCCAGCCGCAGCAGCGGCACGGTGAAGATGCCCGCCAGCCGGGTGTACGGCCAGATCGCGATGAGCACCATGACTATCAGCCCGCGGATCTGATACAGCGCGGGTGCGTGCTGCATGACCTCGGGATTCGGCTGCAGGGTGACCAGCGAGCGAATCCAGGTGAAAAGCGTTTCGGCGGTGCGATACCGGTCATCGGTGGAGTTCGGGTCGAACGTGATCAGCACCGCGGTGACCATCGTGCCGACCAGCACCGGCAGCGTGATCCGGTCGACCGGCGTGACCCGGGGCCGGGATTCGGCGGCGATGAGCGGCGGCACCAGAATGAGCCCGGCGCCGACGATGGCCAGCGGGACGGCGATGAACTGCAGGATCATCAGCAGCACGTAGGCGGTGCCCTCGACCCGTGAATGCGGCCCGGAGACGGCCATTTCGATGACGCGCACCGCGGCCAGCAGCGGCACGCCGGTGCGAAAGGCCAAGCTGCCCAGCCATTGCGCCCGGTCGATCCGCGGCCCGTACAGGTAGGCCAGAAAACGATCGCGCCGATAGCGCCAGATATGGCCCGCGACGCAGGAAATCAAAGCGGCACAGGGCAGAAAGACCCATACCAGGTACATCATGGCGTGACTTCCTTGCCCGAGCAGCTACCGCGTTGTCGCATCACTCTCGCACGGACGAGGCTGCCGGGAAAGAGGGCAGCGGGAGTGTCCGCGATGAGCCGGGCCCGGCGGAAAAGCCGGGCCTGACCTTTATGTCTGAGTTACTTGGTCGCCGGGGGAGTGAACGGCTGGTTGATGGTGGTGAAGTACTGCACCGCGGCCAGAATGGCGACCGGTGCGGTGATGAGAATCTGGCCGGCCAGCGTGCCGAGGAAGCCGACCAGGCTCGCGCCGACGATGCAGCCGCCCAGCGGCCCGGCGCCGAACAGGGCCAGCAGCGGGGTGGTCGCGGCGAAGGCGACACCGGCGCCCAGGACGCACCCGACGGCCGCGCCGCCGATGCCGCCGACGACGGTGGCGATGCTGGCGCCGAGGCTGATGGTCGAGCCCAGCCGGCTCCAGGCGGCGACCTCGCGGTCGTACTCGGACTTCCAGGGCGCCTGATTCTCGTAGGGCAGGGCGACCGGCTGGTAGACCGCGTGCGCGAGGTCGAAGCGCGGGGTCAGGGTCGCGGTGCGATCGCTGATGTCGGCGGCGATCGGGAAGACGAAATCGTCGACGCGGAACGCGAGTTCGGTGCCCGCCACGGTTGCGCCGTTGGCGGCCTTGACCTTGAAGACGCCGTCCTCGACGACCAGGGAACCCGCGTCGGTGGTGATGACGGTGTTGGTCTCGGTCGTGGTCTGGGTGTAGTTGATTGCGGTCGGATCGGCCGAATCTGCTTGCGGTGCAGCACTGCTCACTCCGGTAGTAATCACGGAGGCGGTGCTCAGGGCGGCGGCGAGTAGGGCGACCTTGGTGAATCTCACTGCGGGTGAACCTCTTTCTGTTCCCTCATCAGGGCGTGCTCGGTCGAGCCCCTGCACGGACGCGTTCGATTGCGTTGCGGGGCTGGATATTTCGAGATTGTCCGACCGGATCTCAACACTCGCGCCTGCTGCGAATTTCCTGAGCAGTTGCTGTGAATCGGACGGTTCACACACTAGGGTAGGCAAGCCTTACCTTTCAAGACCTTCGTTACCGTCCCTCACGAACACCCGGAGAGAACGAATACATGGAAGAAAGCCCGCGCGCACGGTCCCGGTACTGGCCGGGCTGGCTGCTGACGATGGCGATGCTGGCGGCCGCGTGCCTGCTCAGCCTGCTGATCGGCGCCAAATCGATTCCGGCCGGCGAGGTATGGCAGGCACTGTGGCAGGACGACGGATCGCCGGACCATCTGATCATCACCGGCTACCGGGTGCCGCGCACCCTGCTCGGCCTGCTGGCGGGCCTCGCGCTCGGGGTCGCGGGATGCCTCATGCAGGGTCTGACCCGCAATCCCCTGGCTGATCCGGGCCTGTTGGGCATCAATGCCGGAGCGGCTTTCGCCATCGCGCTCGCCGTCGCTTTTCTCGGTGCGACCGAGATCACCGCGTACGTGTGGTTCGGCTTCGCGGGGGCGGCGGTGGTATCTCTCATGGTTTACCGGCTCGGCACCGCGGGTAGGCAGGGCGCGGATCCGATTCGGCTGACCCTGGCCGGGGTCGCGGTCACCGCGGTGCTGACCGGGTTGACCAAGGGTTTGATCCTGTTGAACGCCAGCGCCTTCGAGGAAATGCGGGACTGGGATTCGGGATCGCTCACCGGGCGCGGCTACGACGTCATCGCAGGGGCCGCGCCCTTCATCGGGATCGGGCTGGTGCTGGCGGTGTTCGCCGCCCGCTCGCTCAACGCCCTCGCCCTCGGTGAGGATCTGGCGCACGCGCTGGGCGTGCACGTGGGCCGCACCCGGCTGATCACCGCGACCGCGCTCACCCTGCTGTGCGGCACCGCGACCGCCGCGGTCGGTCCCATCACCTTCATCGGGCTGGCGGTGCCGCATATCGCGCGCTGGTTGGTCGGCCCGGATCAGCGCTGGATCATCGCCTACTCCATGCTGTTCGCGCCGATCCTGGTGCTGGGCTCGGATGTGCTGGGCCGCCTGCTCATCCGGCCCGACGAGGTGCCCGCCGGACTGGTCACCGCGTTCCTGGGCGCGCCCGTGCTGATCTGGCTGGCGCGCCGGGCCCGGGTGGGCGCCGCATGAGTTCGACCGTCGACTTCGGCCGATCGCTGTTGATCGTGCGCACCCGGCGGATCACCGTGCGGGTCGGTACGCGCACCACGGTCGTGTGTGCGTCCCTGGTGTGCGCGGCCCTGCTCATGGGCGTGGTGGCGCTGGGTACCGGCGACTACGCCATCGCGCCCGACCGGGTGGTGCGGGCGCTGTTCGTCGGTGATCACCGCTTCGACCGGCTCGTGGTGTGGGAGTGGCGTTTTCCGCGCGTCATCCTGGCGCTGGTCCTGGGCGCGGCGCTCGGGGTGAGCGGGGCGATCCTGCAATCGGTGACCCGGAATCCGCTGGGCAGTCCCGATATCGTCGGCTTCAACACCGGCGCGTACACCGGGGCGCTGATCGTCATGCTGACCCTGGGCGGCAGCGGATTCCAGACCGCCACCGGGGCTTTCGTCGGTGGTCTGGCCACCGCGCTCGCCATTCAGCTGCTGGCCTTCCGGCACAACGTGTCCGGCTTCCGGCTGATCATCGTTGGTATCGGGGTGAGCGCCATGCTCGCGGCGGTCAACACCTGGCTGATTCTGCGGGCCGACCTGCACGCAGCCATGTCGGCCGCGGCCTGGGGCGCGGGCTCGCTGAACGGGTTGTCCTGGCCGCAGGTTGCGCCCGCGCTGCTCATTCTCGCGGTGCTGGCGCTCGCGCTCGGTCCGGTGGTGCGGTGGCTGCCGGTGCTCGAACTCGGTGACGATCAGGCCAGTTCGTTCGGCGTCCGGGTGGGGCGGGCCCGCATGCTGCTCATCGTGCTGAGCGTGGCGCTCACCGCCGTGGCGACCGCCGTCGCCGGGCCCATCGCGTTCGTGGCGCTGGCCGCACCGCAATTGGGTCGCCGGCTCGCGCGCACGCCGTCGACCGCGCTCGCCCCGGCCGCCGCCATGGGGTCGCTGTTGCTGGTGACCTGCGACTGGATCGCACAGCGCCTGTTCGCGCCCACCCCGCTGCCGGTCGGCGTGGTCACCGTCTCGATCGGCGGGCTGTATCTGGTGTATCTGCTGCTGGCCGAGGCCCGGCGGACTTAGGAGGACGGGACGATGCTCGAAAAACAGGCCGCAGCGGCCGAATCCGGTGACGGCGCGCGATTGCGCGCGGACCGGGTGCGCCTGGGCTATCGGGGGCGCACGATCAGTGATCAACTCTCGGTGGACATTCCGGACGGGGCGTTCACGGTGATCATCGGGCCGAACGCCTGCGGCAAGTCGACCCTGCTGCGCGCGCTGGCCCGGCTGCTCGCGCCCGAGAGCGGCGCGGTGCTGCTGGACGGCAGGGCGATCACCTCGTACCCGGCCAAGGAGGTCGCGCGCCGGATCGGCTTGCTGCCGCAGACTTCCATCGCGCCCGAGGGCATTCGGGTGGCGGATCTGGTGGCGCGCGGGCGGTATCCGCACCAGTCGCTGCTGCGGCAGTGGTCGCGGGCCGATGAGGAGGCGGTGGCCGCCGCGATGGCCGCGACCGGGGTGAGCGAGCTGTCCGCGCGGGCCGTGGACGAGTTGTCCGGTGGGCAGCGGCAGCGGGTGTGGATCGCCATGGTGCTGGCTCAGGACACGCCCGTGGTACTGCTCGACGAGCCGACGACCTATCTCGATATCGCGCACCAGATTCAGTTGCTGGATCTGTGCCGAAAGCTCAATCGAGAGTCGGGGCGGACCGTGGTCGCCGTGCTGCACGACCTGAATCACGCGTTCCGATATGCCGATCACCTGATCGCCATGAAGGACGGGGCGGTGGTCGCCGCGGGATCGCCGCGGCGCATCGTGACCGCCGGCCTGGTGCGTGAGGTCTTCGCGCTCGGCTGCCGGATCATCGATGATCCGGAAACCGGTGCGCCACTGGTGATCCCGTGGGCGGAGAACGCCGCGCAGACCGGATGAGGCGCTGACCGGCGCAAATCGAAGGTTCCCCACGCTAAGTAAACTTAGGCTAACCTACGTTCTGCTGCGTCGGCGTCTCCGGTGGGACCGGATTCGCGCGCCACCGAATTCGAATCTCGTTGTAGGTGAGGGGAGTTGCCGTGTTGCCGTTGACCGGACCACAGCTGGGCATCTGGAACGCACAGCACTTCGATCCCGAGTCGGGCCGCTACCTGGTCGGTGAAGTGCTGGAGATATCCGGAACCGCGCCGATCGGGGTGGATGCGCTGGCAGAAGCCATTCGCCGAACGGTTGCCGAGGCCGAGAACATGCGGCTGCGATTCCGCGACACCCCCGACGGACCGCGGCAATTCGTCGCCGCGGCCGCGGCCGAGCTGCGGCCGATGATCGACCTGCGCGCCGCGGCGGATCCGCTGGCCCTGGCGCACGAGGCGGTGGCGCTGGAACGGCACCGGGCCGCCGAACACTGCCGGGGCATGGTGGACCGGCAGCTGTACAACTACACGATCATCCGGCTGAGCGAGACCGTCGTGTGGTGCGTGCAGCTGTACCACCACCTGATCGTGGACGGGTACAGCGCGGCGCTGCTCTCACGCCGGATCGCGGCGCACTACACGGCACTGCGGCGCGGAACGGGCGCGCCCGGAAACACTTTCGGAACGATCGACGCACTCGTCGCCGAGGAGCGGGAGTATCGCGCGGGCGAACAGTTCGCACGGGACCGCGAGTTCTGGCGCACGCAGTTGACGCCCTGGCCCGATCTGGACGGGCGCGGCACGCACGTCGGCGGCGCGGTGGAGCGCACGGTGCGCGCGGAAGCCGTGCTCCCGGCCGAAACCCTTGCCGCACTGCGTGACTGCGCCGAGCGTTACGGAATCACCTGGGCCGACGTGTTCGTCGCCGCCTACGCCGCGTTCCTGAACCGGCACCTGGGCGCCGCCGACGTGGTGATCTCCATGCTGCTCATGGGGCGTGTCGGCCGCGCGGCCCTGACCACCCCGGCGATGGCGGTCAACGTGCTGCCGCTGCGGATTCGGGTCGGCGCGGGCGATCGACTCGACGACCTCGGCCCGCGGGTCGCGGCCACCATGCGCGAGGTGCGCGTGCACCAGCGCTACAGCGGAGACGATCTGGCCCGCGATTTCCACGGCCACGGTGCGGGCGAACTGCTGCACGGGGTCGGGGTCAACCTCAAGGTCTTCGACTTCGCCCTGGACTTCGACGGTGCGCAGGGCGTGCTGCGCAACGTGGCCGGCGGCCCGCCCGAAGACCTCGGCCTGACCGTGACCCCGCTGCCCGGCGGAACCCTGTTGCTCGGCTTCGAATCCGATGCGCGAACCAATGATCCGGCCGCCGTCCGCGCTCGCCTGGACGGTCTGTGCCGGGTGCTGGACGCCTTCACCGGTCCGGAGAAGCCGCCGGTCGGAGCTCTGGAACTGCTGACCCCGCAGCGTCGCGCCGACCTGCTGGCGGCGCGATCCACCCCGGGTCCCGCCACATCGCCCGAATCGGTCCCCGCGGCCCTCACGCGCTTGGTCGCCACCCACCCCGGCGCGGTTGTTCTCGAGGACGACGAAGTGCGCTGGACCGCGGCGGAATTCGGCGATCGCGTCGCCCGACTCTCCAACCTCCTGCGCGCCCACGGCGCGGGCTCCGAAGTGGTAGTGGGCGTCGCCCTGCCGCGCACCGCTGATTTCGTGGTGGCTCTCTTCGCCATCTGGCGCTCGGGCGGCACCTACCTCCCCCTCGACCCGGAGTACCCGGCGGCCCGCCTCCGCGAGCTGATCGCCGACGCCGCACCACTGCTGGTGCTGAGCACGGCCGTGACAGCCGCCGAATCAGCGCTCGGGGCGGACGGGCGAAGCGCCCCGGCCTCGACAACGCCGGAGCGCGACGTGGTATCGGTCGATTCCGTGTCGTCCGCCGTCTCCGTCGGTGCGGCGCGGGTAGTCGACGGCGTGGACGCGGCGGGCTCGGACTCCGCGGTGAGCGGAGCGTGCTCGGCGGATGCCGCGGTCGGGGACGGTGATTCGCCGGTGGATTCGAAGGTCGCTGTGCCGAGCGCACGCGGGACCGCGGGGTCGAGCCCGACGGTGCTCGTTCTCGACGACCCGACGTTCGCCGCCGAGTTGGCGCGCTATCCCGGCGCCGGCGATGACCAGGTGGTGATCGCGCCGAATCAGGGTGCGTATCTGATCTATACGTCCGGGTCCACCGGGCGGCCCAAGGGTGTGCTGGTCGAGCACGGTGCACTGACGAATCTTCTTGCGGCACACAGGGGTGGGATGTTCGCCGCCGCGCGGGGGTGTGACCGGCCGTTGCGGGTCGCGCACACCACCTCGTTCGCATTCGACGCCGCGCTGGATCCGCTGTTGTGGCTGGTGGATGGACACCGGGTTCGTCTGTACGACAGTGCTATTCGGCGAGATCCGGTAGAGCTGGTCGCGGCATTCGAGCGGGACGGGATCGACGTCGTGGACGGGACCCCGGGGTTCGTCGGGGCGTTGCTCGAGCACGGGCTCGCGGATGTCGCGCCGCGGCTGGTGGCGCTCGGGGGCGAGGGGTGCCCGCCGGAGTTGTGGCGCGGGATCCAGGCGGATGGGTTGAACGCCGTCAACCTGTACGGGCCGACCGAGGGCGCGGTGGACGCCACGCGCGCGGCGGTGACCGAGGACGCGCCCGTCATCGGGCAACCGCTGACTGGCGCGCGAATCTATCTGCTCGACAACGGGTTACAACTTGTCGACGATGCGCGGGCGGGGGAGTTGTACCTCGCGGGGGCGAACGTCGCGCGCGGCTACCTCGGGCGGCCGGGGGCCACGGCCGAACGGTTCGTGCCCGACCCGTTCGGGCCGCCGGGTGCGCGCATGTACCGCACCGGTGACCGGGCGCGCTGGGTCGCCGGGCGGGGTTACGAATACCTGGGCCGGGTCGACAATCAGGTCAAGATCCGTGGGCACCGGGTCGAGCTGGGCGAGGTCGAAGCCGCGCTCGGCGCGCTGCCGCAGGTGCGGGCGGCCGCCGCGGATATTCGAGAGATCGCGGGCCGGGCCATGCTCATCGGCTACGTGGTGCCGGTGCGGCCCGGCGAGCCGGACGTGCTCGAACTACGTTCGCGGCTGGCCGATTCGGTGCCGGATCACCTGGTGCCCGCGCGGGTCGTCGTGCTCAGCGAGCTGCCGTTCACCGTCAACGGCAAGGTGGATCGCGCCGCGTTGCCGGACCCGGATTCGATCGCGGCCGGGCGCTCGGCCACCACCCCGGCGGAGATCACGATCTGCGAGATCGTCTCCGTCGCACTGGGCCACGACGCGGTCGGCGTGGACGACGACTTCTTCGGGGTCGGCGGCGACAGCATCACCGCGATCACCGTCAGCAGTCGCCTGCGTGAGCGCGGACTACTGCTGACCCCGCAGGAACTGCTGACCCGGCGCGGTCTGGGCGAGCTGGCGCGGTCGGCGACGGCGGCTGAAGCGGAAGTTTCGCCACGAGGCGCCGGCGCGCCGACTTCCATTTCGCCGCAGCCGAGTTCGGTGCGGCGGAAGTACATCGCGTCATTCGCGTCGTCGCGGCCATCGGAGCAGGGGAATGTCCACTTTCGGACTGGAATGGAATCGGTTGCGGGATCTGACGTGGATCCGGACCGTCGCGAAAGGGCCGTGCGCGACCTCGCCGCCGGGTGGGTGGGAGATGGCCCTTCCGCCTCGATTGCGCTGTCGCAGCGGCAGATCGACGAGCTGACCGCCGAGTACGGGCCGATCGCCGACGTGCTGCCGCTGTCGCCGCTTCAGGAAGGGCTGCTCTATCACGCGCTGCGGGACGGGGAAGCGGACGTCTACACCATGACGGCGCGGTTCGATCTGACCGGACCGGCCGATCCGGCACGGCTGGCGGCGGCGTTCGCGCGAGTGGTCGAGCGGCATCCGAACCTGGGTGCGGCTTTCTGCTACGAACAGTTCGACCAGCCGGTGCAGGTGGTTCCCCTCGATCCGCACCTGCGCTGGCGTACAGCGGATCTGCGTGATCTGGCCTCCGATGCGGCCGAGATCGAAGCCACCGAACTCGCACACCGGGCCGGAAACGAACCCTTCGACATCGCACGGCCGCCGCTGTTGCGGGTGCTGCTGATCCAGCTGACCGACTCCTCGCACCGGCTGATCCTCACCGCCCATCATCTGCTGGCGGACGGCTGGTCGGTTCCGATCATGCTGCGCGAGGCGCTCACGCTGTATCACTCGGGCGTCGCCGCCTCGAGTGGTGAAAGACGCGCCACGCCGGGCTATTACGGCGACTACCTGGCTTGGCTCACCGCCCGCGACGCCGCCGGGGCGACCGAACGGTGGCGCGCCTATCTGGACGGTTTGAACGAGCCGTCGCTGCTGGGTCGTGCGGGACAGCGCTCGGCGGCGGTGGCCCTGCGAGTTCCGCTGCCGGACAATCTGTCCTCGGCCCTGAACGCGCTCGGTCGCGAGCGCGGACTGACCATGAACACCCTGCTGCAAGCGGCGTGGGCCCTGACCCTGGCCGAGCAGCTGGGCCGCAACGACGTGGTGTTCGGCACCGTGGTGTCGGGCCGACCGGCGGAGCTGCCGCATGTCGAGTCCACCGTCGGGCTGTTCAGCAACACGGTTCCGGTTCGGCTGCACTGGGATTCGGATCGGCCGCCCGTCGATCAGCTCGCGGAGTTCCAGCGGGACAGCTTCGATATGCAGGCCCTGGGCTATCTCGGCCTGGCCACCCTCGAGCGCGCCGCCGGGCTCGGGCAGCTCTTCGACAGCCTCGTGGTCTTCCAGAACTTCCCGAAAACCGGTCTGCGCCAGCCGGAATACCACGATCTGCGGGTCGCCGACGTCGCCGTGCACAGCCTCACGCACTACCCCGTGATCGTGACCGCGCTGCCCGGTGACGGCTTCGACCTGATGCTGCACCACGATCCCGCGGCGGTACCCGGCTCCCTGGCAACCCATCTGGCGCGCCGGCTCGGCGACATGCTCGCCGCCCTGGTCGCGGATCCCGCCCCGACGGTCGCCTCGATCCTGGAAGCCGCCCCCGCCCGGGACACCCGCGGCTCGACCCTGGCCTGCTGGGAATCCACGACCCCGCTCGATCCGAACGCCCCGGCCGTGACGGCCGGGGAACTCACCCTGAACTACGGCGAGTTCCACGCCAGGGTCAATCGCGTGGCGCGCTGGCTCATCTCGCGTGGCATCGCCCCCGAGACGGTCGTCGTGGTCGCCATGGAACGCGGCATCGATTCGGTGATCGCCGCGCACGCCATCAGCCGCTCCGGCGGGGTCTACCTGCCGATCGACCACACACAACCGGCCGACCGACTGGATCGCGTGCTCGAAACCGCCGCTCCGGCACTGGTTCTCACCCGCGCCGCGGACGGCTTCACCACCGAGCGGGCCCCGGTCACCGACCTGGACACCGTCGACACCACCGGATTCTCCGCCACCCCGATCACCGATGCCGACCGGCTCGCCCCGCTGCATGCCGGCAATGCCGCCTACCTGCTGTTCACCTCGGGCTCCACCGGGGTGCCCAAGGGCGTCACCGTCAGCCATGCCGCCATCGTGAACACCTTCGAATGGTTGCAGCGTCAGCAGCGTTTCGGCGCGGGCGACACCGTCCTGTACCGAACCCCGCCCACGTTCGACGCCTCGCTCCTCGAGCTCTACCTCCCCCTGCTCGTGGGTGCGCGCATCGTGCTGACCCGCCCCGACGGGCACCGCGACCCGTACTACCAGGCCGGGCTCATTCGCGATGAACGGGTGAACGCCATTCAGATGACGACCTCCATGCTCACGGTGCTGAGCGAGGAAGCCGACCTGTCCGGCGCGACAGCGTTGCGCAGCGTCTGGACCGGCGGTGAAGCGCTCCCGCCCGCCACCGCCCACCGCATGCGCGAGCTGACCGGCACCCGCGTGTTCAACCTGTACGGCCCCACCGAGGCCGCCGTCTGCATCACCCATCACGAAACCACCGACGCCGACACCGATTCCGTCCCCATCGGTCTCCCGGCGACCGGGGCCGGGGTCCGCGTCCTCGACGAGACGCTCCGCCCGGTCCCGCCGAACACCCTCGGCGATCTCTACCTCACCGGTGTGCAATTGGCCCGCGGCTACCTCGCCCGCCCCGGCCTGACCGCGACGACGTTCGTCGCCGACCCCGGCGGCGCCGGCGAACGCATGTACCGCACCGGCGATCTGGTGAAATGGGGCCCGCACGGCGAACTCGACTACCTCGGCCGGGCCGACACCCAGATCAAACTGCGCGGCCAGCGCATAGAACTCGGCGATATCGAGTCCGCCCTCCTGCGCTGCCCCGGGGTGGCCCAGGCCGTGGTCCTGCTCCGCGAGGACACCCCCGGCGACCAACGCCTGGTCGCCTACCTGATCCCCGCCGCGGCGACAACTCTCGACACCGGCGAGGTGACCGCCGGCCTGCGCGCCGCGATCCCCGCCTACATGGTCCCCGCGGCGTTCGTCGTCCTGGACAAGATCCCCCGCACCGCCAGCGAGAAGATCGACCGCAAGGCCCTGCCCGCACCGAACCTCTCGGCCGGCCCGCGCCCGGCCACCGGCACTCGGACGTTCGCAGCCGACTCGTCCGCCCGCGGGCCGGTCGCACCGGGATCGGCTGCCTCGCCGAGCCCCGCTGTCATCAGCGCCGCCATGGCGGCTGTGCTCTCGGTCCCCGACCTGGCGCCGGACGCGGACTTCTTCGCTGTCGGCGGACATTCGCTCACCGCCGTCCGGCTGACGGGCAGACTCCGGCGCTCGGGGCTGGACGTCGTTCTCGACGACATCTTCGCGGCCCCGACCGCCCGCGCACTGGCGGCGTTGCTCGCGGGCCGGAGCCAGACGGGCGACCGGGCCATCGGCGTTGCGCCGTCGACCGCGTCATTCGTGCTGCCGCACAACGATTCTCATGGGGGCGAATCGAACGCCGCGCCACCCGGGCTCACCTCGGCGTCGATCTTCGCCGACCCGACCGGCGTCGAAGGCTGGGAGCAATTCCACTCCGGGACAGCGGTTTCGATCGGTGGTGACGACCCCGAGACCGACCCCGGCCTACCGCTGAACCCGGGCGCGTCCGCCGACGCCGGTCTCGCAATGCTCGGCAGCCGCCTCGACCACGTGCTCGAGCTGCGCCGGGGCGGCGGGGCCGCGCCGCTGTTCTGCATACACCCCGTGGGCGGCACCGCCTGGCAGTTCGGGCCACTGGCCCGGCTGCTGCGGGGCGACCGCCCGATCATCGGTGTGCAGTCACCGGCGCTGCGGGACAACCGGTTCCAGGTGGGCACCCTCGACGATCTGGCCCGGCACTATCTCGCATCCATCCGCCGCATCCAGCCGCACGGCCCCTACCACCTGCTGGGCTACTCCCTCGGCGGCGTCATCGCGCACGCCGTCGCCGCGTTGCTCGAGCAGGCGGGGGAGACCATCGCCTACGTCGGTTTGATCGACTCCCATCCGCTGGCGAACCTGGTCGAGCAGGCCACCCGCGCACTGGCGGATCCGGACGAGCTGGATCGGCTGCTTCCCGAACTGCCCGAGGACGCACCGGAACTCGCACGGGCCATCCGCACCGCCGCCACCGGGCTGCTCGGCATGGTCACCCGATCCACCGCCCCGCACTACGGCGGCCCGATGGCCCTGTACGCGGCGGACACCGGGGCCGAGCCCGCCCGCACCGACGCCCAGATCGCGGGCTGGCGGGACAGCGGCGCGCACGTCACCGTGCGCCGCCTGCCCTATTCGCACTTCGACATCGTGTCCCCCGCCGGGTGGGCCGAGGTCGCCGCGCTGCTCGACGCCGCTCCGGCGCTTCGACGCTGAATCCATCCCCGAGTCCCCATCCCCCCAGAGCAGAAAGAACTTCCATCGATGACGCTGTACCGCATGACGGCCCGCTTCCGCGCCGCCGTCGCCCTGCTCGTCCTGGCGCTGGTCGCGCTGGTCGCGGGCTGTAGCTCCGGCTCCGACGGCGCGAGCGACGCCGGCACCCGCGAGGTGCAGACCGACAAGGGCACGATCACCGTGCCCGCCGACCCCCAGCGCATCGTGGTGGTCAACGGCTCGCTCGCCGGTTACCTCTACGACCTCGGCGCGAAGGTGAAGGCCGCCGACCCGCGCGTGCTCGGGGTGACCCTGAAAGCCGGTGAATTCCCGGCCGCGTGGTCCGCGGACGCGAAGCAGCAGGGCACCGAGGTGCTGCCCTCCGGCGACAACATCAACCTGGAATTCATTGCCGCCCAACAGCCGGACCTCATCATCGGCGGCGGCCAGGGCTACCCGGGCCAGCAGTCCATCGACGCCTACGACAAGCTCGCGGCCATCGCGCCCACCGTGCTGATCCCCTCCAACAGCACCAACTGGCAGGACCACCTGAAGGCCGTCGCGAACGCCGTCAACCAGGCGGACAAGGTCGATGCCCTGATCACCTCGTACAACGACAAGGTCGCGCAGGTGAAGTCCACCATCAAGGTGCCCCGGGGCGCGGTCGCGGTGTTCCAGTCCCGCAAGGATCAGAAGCCGTCCGTCATCGCCCCCGGCACCCCGATCGCCTCGCTGCTCAGCGCCGTCGGTTTCACCATGGACGACAAGGTGGAAGCCAAGGCGGGCAACCCCTCCCGCCCCGCCGCCGCCGACTGGGTGTCCTTCAGCCCCGAGGTGACCACCACTGTCGTGGACGCGCCGGTGCTGTTCGTCGTGCAGCTCGAGGGCGGGCGCACCATCGCCCAGCTCCAGGATGACCCGATGCTCTCGAAGCTGCCGTCCTTCCGGGCCGGCAAGGTCTTCGATCTGCCCGCCACCGCCCAGCGGCCCGACTACCGCAACGCCATGAGCACCCTCGATCTGCTGGGAGCGACCTTCAAGTGACAGCCGTCGGCGGCCTGCTCATCGATCTCTCGCCGTTGCGGGCGAGCCGGGAATTCCGCTGCGCCTTCGCGGCCCGGCTGATATCGGTGCTCGGGATCGGACTGCTCATGGTGGCCCTGCCCGTGCAGGTCTATCAGCTCACCGGATCCTCGCTGCACGTCGCCGGCGTCACCACGGTCACCGCGGTCGCCCTGTTCGCGGGAAGCCTGGCGGGCGGGGTGATCGCGGACCGGTACGACCGGCGCGACACCATCGGCTGGGCCCGCACCGCGGCGGGCGTCGGCTTCGTGGCGCTCGGTGTGAACGCACTGCTGCCCGACCCGCTGCTGGGCGTCATCTACGCCGCGGGCGTGCTGGACGGCCTGGCGGGCGGGGTGAGTGGATCCGCGCTCATGGCACTCGTTCCCGCGCTCGTCGGCCGGGAGAAGATGGCGGCCGCCGGCGCGCTCACCGCGCTCACGACCGATCTGGGCACCATGATCACCCCCGCGCTGGCCGGTGTGCTCATCGCCCAGGCCGGTGTCGGCCCGGCCTACTTCCTCACGGCCGCGGCGACCGTGGCCACCGTCACCCTGATCCGCGCCATCGGCCCGCAGCCGGTCCCGGCCCGGGCCACTAGCAATCCGCTGCGCGAACTCGGCGAGGGCATTCGTTTCGCGCTGCGGCACAGTGTTATTCGAGCCACCTTGCTCACCGGCGTGATCGCCATGCTGGTGAGCGGCCCGCTGGTTCTGCTGCCCGCACTGGTGCACGACGAACTCGGCGCGAGCACGACGACCCTGGGCATCCTGTACGCCGCTCCGGGTGCGGGCGCGGTGCTCGGCTCGCTGACCAGCGGCTGGATGGGCCGCACCCGCAGTCCCGGCCGCGGGTTGCTGATCACGCTGGCGCTCATGCCCCTCGGGGTCATCGCCGCCGGGTTGATCCCGCACGCCGCGGGCGTCTTCCTCGGACTCGCGGGCTTCGGCATGGCCCGCGCGATCGGCATCGTGCTGCGCTTCACCGTGCTGCAGCAGCACGCCCCGGACGAGCTGCGCGGGCGACTGTCCGGCCTGCTCATGGTGCAGGCCGTCACCGGCACCGCCGTCGGGTCCATGGTGGCCGGGGTGGCGGGCCAATTCTGGACGCCCGGAACCGCTCTCGTGGTCTACGGGCTCGTCGTACTGGTACTCGGCGCGGTCACGGCCCTGGCCGCCGCGCCCCTGTTGGGAAAGGAGACGCGCTGATGGATCGAGCCGCCTACGCCGAACGCATCGACGAGGTGCTCGCGGGCGCACACGGAGCCAAGGTCGGCTACCCGATCGGCCTGTGCGCGGTGCGGGTCCTGCGCACCGCGCCGCTGGGCGCGGGACTGGTCCGGATCACCTTCGGCGGCGAGGATCTCGCCGACTTCCACAGCTACGTGCCCGATGAGCACGTGCGCCTGGTGTTTCCGGACGAGGAAGGCGTGCTGCGCCTGCCGAGCAGGGACGGGCTGTCCCTGGAATGGGGTAGTCCGCGCCCGGTGTCCAGGGAGTACACGGTGCGCCGCTTCAGCGCCGCGGACCGGGAACTGGACATCGACTTCGCCATCCACCGCGGCGGTCTGGCCTCGGAGTGGGCGCTGACCGCCGCCCCGGGTACCCCGATGCACATCGCGGGCCCGCCCGGCGGCGTCGTGGTGCCCAAGACCTACGACGCCTACCTGTTCGCCGGTGACATCACCGCGCTGCCCGCCATCGCCCGCTGGCTCGAATGGCTGCCGGCCGCGGCGACCGGCTGGGCGTTCATCGAAGTGACCGGTCCCGAGGAGGAGATTCCGCTGGCGGCGCCGGCGGGCGTTCGCGTGCGCTGGGTGCACCGCGGCGCGGCCGAACCGGGCACCGGTGACGCCCTGGAACAGGCGGTGCGCACCGTGGAAGTGCCCGCCGGACAGCGGGTGTACGTCTGGCTCGCGGGTGAGTCGGGCGTGCTGCGCCCGCTGCGCCGCTGGGTGCGTACCGAATTGAACGTGGGGCCGAAGGACTTTCTCATCGCCGGCTATTGGAAGCGCGGCGTCGCCGACTACGACCGGGACGAGTGAGCATGACCAACGAGACGACCGCCCTGCGCCTGCGCGTGATCGACGACGTGGCAACGGTATTGGGGATCGACCCCGCCGAGCTGACCGCGGAGACCAATCTCCTGGACGCGGGCCTGGATTCGGTGCGCATCATGGCGCTGGTGGAGAAGTGGCGCGCGGCCGGGCACGCGCACATCGACTTCCCCACGCTCGCTTCGGATCCGGTGCTCGGCTCCTGGTTCGAAGCGCTGTCGTGACCGTGGGTGACGCGGTCGGCCCCGGCGATTGCCCGGGCCGGGCCGCGTCACCGCCCGGCTCACCGCCCCCGTGCCCCCTCTGCGACCAGCCGCCGCAACTCCTTGCGGCTGGTCTTGCCCACCCCGGTTTCGGGGAAGTCCTCGATCACCACCACGTCGTCGGGCATCTTCCACGCCGCGACACCCCGCAGGCGCACGAACGATCGCACCGAAAGCAGCGACGGCCTGCGCGCGGGGTCCGCGGGCTGCACGAACGCGCAGATCCGCTGTCCCAGTACGGGATCGGGTGTCCCGATGATCACGGCCTCGCGGATGTCGGGGTGCTCCAGCAGGTGCGCCTCCAGCTCTTCGGCCGAGACCTTCTCCCCGCCCCGGTTCACCCAGTCCCCGGCCCGGCCCTGCACGACGATGTTTCCGTCGGGCCGCAGCCGCACCACATCGCCGGTGCGGTACCAGCCGTCGGGGGTGAAGCCGCGGGCATTGGCCTCGGCGTTGTCGAAGTAGCCGCGAATCGTATAGGGGCCCCGGGTGATCAGGTTCCCGTCCGTGCCCGCGGGCACGTCGGCCCCGGACTCGTCCACCACCCGCAACTCGTCGAACTCCGACATCGGACGGCCCTGGGTGGCCACCACCACCTCGACCGGATCGTCCAGCCGGGTGTAGCAGACCAGGCCTTCGGCCATGCCGAAAACCTGCTGCAGCGTCGCGCCCAGCGCGGGCCCGATACGCCGGGCCAGTTCCTCCTGGCACCGCGCGCCGCCGACCTGCACCACCTTCAGCGTCGAAAGATTCGGCGTCGCACCGGCTTCGGCCCGCTCCACCCACAGCCGCGCCAGCGGCGGCACCAGTCCGGTGATGGTCACCCCGAATCGCTCGATGGCCGCGAACGCGGTCGCCGGGGTGGGGTCCGGGGTCATGGCCACCGTGCCGCCCGCCCACAGCGCGCCCAGGATGCCGGGCGAACTCATCGGGAAGTTGTGCGCCACCGGCAGCGTCGCGAGATAGACGGTGCCCGGATCGAGTTCGCAGATCTGCGCGCTGCGCCGCACGCTGTACAGGTAGTCGTCGTGGGTGCGCGGGATGAGTTTGGGGATCCCGGTGCTGCCGCCGGAGAGTTGCAGGAAGGCGACCGCGCTCGCGTCGAGCACGGGCAGCGGTCCCGGCTCGTCCCGGAAGTCGGCGAGATCCAGGACGCCTTCGGGCAGGGCCCGCGCGTCATCGGTGATCGCGAGGACGTGGCGCAGCGCATGGACCTCCGCGCGAATCGAATTCGCCAGTGCCGCATGGTCGAAACGCTGATGAACGCCGACCGTGATCATGGCGGTCGCGCCGATCGCGGTCGCGATGGGCGCCAGCTCCGCCCGGCGATGCGCGGGCAGGCAGAACACCGGCAGCGCGCCGAGCCGGAACAGCGCGAAGATCACCTCGACGAACTCGGCGCGATTGGGCAGTTGCACGAGAACCCGGTCGTCCCGGCCGATTCCGAGCCGCCCCAGACCCGTGGCCAGCGCGCGCGAGCGACGGTCGAGTTCGGCGTAGGTCCAGCGGTGGGCGTCGTCGACCACGGCCGTGGCCGCCGGGGTGGCCGCGGCGCGGGCGGAGAGCATGTCGCCGAAGGTCTCGCCGGTCCAGCAACCCTGTTCCCGGTGCCGTTCCGCGGCGGCTGCCGGCCACGGGGTGAAGCCGTTGAGCACGGTCGATGGCATTGTGGTGCACCTCTTTTCGGGAAGAACGGGCGGTGCGCCGGGCAGGCCCGAGCGCACCGGAAAACGAGCGCCCCACATTCTTATCAGGTTAGGCTAACCTTATGTTCATGATCGAATCGGGTGCACGATTGGTCGTGGTCACCGGCGCCGCGGCGGGTATCGGGGCGGCCGTGGCGACCGCGCTCGCGCCCGGGTCCCGGGCCGTCTCGCTGTGGGATCGCGACGCGCGCGTACACGAGATCGCCGAAGACCTCGCGGCCGCGCACGAGGTCCGGGTGCAATCCGCGCGGATCGACGTCACCGATCGCGCGGCGGTGACCGCGGCCTTCGATCGGCTCATCGCCGAATTCGGTGTGCCCGACGTGGTCGTGCACGCCGCGGGCGTCATGCACGCCGGATCCGCGCTGGAGATCTCCCCGCGGGACTGGGAGCGCTCGCTCGCGGTCAACGCCGGCGGCACCATGCACGTCACCCAGCGCGCGGCTCGCGAGATGGTCGCCGCCGGGCGCGGA
This sequence comes from Nocardia sp. NPDC005978, assembly GCF_040614455.1. NCBI lineage: Bacteria > Bacillati > Actinomycetota > Actinomycetes > Mycobacteriales > Nocardiaceae > Nocardia > Nocardia sp. NPDC005978. The sequence goes on along the minus strand of NZ_JBEXUS010000041.1, from coordinate 23,976 downwards.
TCCATCGTGGTCGTGTCGTCCAACGCCGCGAGCACCCCGCGTTCGGGCATGGCCGCCTACTGCGCGTCCAAGGCCGCCGCCACCGCCTTCACCCGGGCGCTGGCCCTGCAGGTCGCTCCGCACGGGGTCCGGGTGAATCTGGTGTCGCCCGGTTCCACCGACACCGACATGCTGCGCGGGCTGTACCCGGGTGAATCACGCGATCCGGCGGACCCCGGCGATCCGTCCCCCCTGAGTGGCCCGTCCCCCCTGAGCACTGCCGCCCGAGCGAGTCTGCTCGACGGCGATCCCGAGGTCTACCGCCTCGGAATTCCCCTGCGGCGCATCGCCGCACCCGCCGATATCGCCGCGGCGGTCCGCTTTCTGGTCTCCGACGACGCCCGTCACATCACCATGCACGACCTGCGGGTCGACGGCGGAGCCACGCTCGACATGTGATTCGAGAGGATGATTGCCATTTCTGCCATCTCAGCTTCGGAGCCCGCCTTTGTGCTGGCCAGACCGCATCGCACGGTGATCGCGCACGGCGTCGGCCGGGTGTTCTCCACGGCGGCGGACGCGGCGGCTGCGCTGCGCGCGGGAGAGGTGAGCCACGTCGTGGGCGCACTGCCCTTCGCACCCGGCGCGCCCGCGGCGCTGTTCGCCCCGGAATCGATCTCGATCACCGCCGCCCCGTATCCGGCGAGCGTCCCGAATGTCCTGCCGGACTTCGAGATCGACGCCGCCTTCCCCTCACCCGAAGCCCACATGCGCAACGTCGCCGCCGCGATCCGGCTGCTCGCCGATCCCGCGCATCCGCTGTCGAAGGTGGTGCTGGCCAGGGCGATTCGCGCACGAGCGGACCGCGCGATCACGCCCGCCGAACTGCTGGATCTGCTGGTGTCGACCGACCCGGTGGGCAACGGCTTCCTGGTCGATCTCACCGCGGCGGGCGTCGCCTATCGCGGTAGACACCTGGTGGGGTCGAGCCCGGAGGTGCTCATCGAGCGCATCGGGGACACCGTTCTCAGTCATCCGCTGGCCGGATCCGCCCGGCGCGCGGGCGATCCGGACGCCGATCGGCTCGCGGCCGACACCCTGCTCGCCTCGTCGAAGGACCGGCACGAGCACCGGTACGTGGTCGATCAGGTCGGCGGCGTCCTGCGCGATCGCTGCACCGCCGTGCACACCCCCGAGACGCCCGAGCTGACCGGCACCCCCGAGATGTGGCACCTGGGCACCCCGATCACCGCCACCGTCCCCGCCGACGGTCCCTCCGCGCTGGAGCTGGCCGCCGCCCTGCATCCCACCCCCGCCATCTGCGGCACCCCCACCGAACCCGCCGCCCGCCTCATCGCCGAACTCGAAGGTGATCGCGGCTTCTACGCGGGCACGCTGGGCTGGTGCGACGCCGCCGGTGACGGCGAGTGGATGGTCAGCATCCGCTGCGCGGAACTGGCCGCGGACGGGCGCAGCCTGCTCGCGCACGCGGGCGGCGGCATCGTCGCCGAATCGGATCCGGCCGCCGAATTGGCCGAGACCACCGGCAAATTCGGTCGCATCCTGGGCCCGCTCGGCATCGCGGATCTGCCCCTGTCCGTCGCCTGATCGGCGCATCCCCGCACGAAGCACGCACGCACCCGACGACCCGGAGGCTGTCTTGCCCATCCCCCCGATCGCGTCCTATGCCATGCCCACCGCCGACGAGGTGGTCCCCAACCAGGTGGACTGGCTGCTCGATCCGGCTCGCTCCGCCCTGCTCATCCACGACATGCAGCAGTACTTCCTCTCGGCCTACGACGCCGAGCAGGAACCGGCCAGCACCCTCGTGCGCAATATCGACACGCTGCGCAGGCGCTGTCACGAACTCGGCATTCCGGTGGTCTACACCATGCAACCGGGCGATCAACATCCCTCGCGGCGCGGCATTCTCGCCGACTTCTGGGGCAGCGGCATGACCGACGGTCCCGACACCGAGGTGGTGGCCGAACTGCCGCCGGACCCGCGCGACATCCAGGTCACCAAATGGCGGTACTCCGCGTTCCAGCGCACCGACCTGCGTGAACTGCTCGGCTACTACCACCGCGACCATCTCATGATCACCGGCGTCTACACCCACATGGGCTGCATGCTCAGTGCCGCCGAGGCTTTCATGACCGATGTGCGCCCTTTCCTGGCCTTGGACGCGACCGCCGATTTCAGCCGTGACGAACACCTCATGGCACTGAACTACGTGGCCCGCCGCTGCGGCACCGTCGAGACCACCGCGGATCTGTTGCGGCAGTTGGGCGGCGCGCCGTTGCCGCAGGCAGCGGTGGATTCCGCGCTCGAATCCGGGGCCGGGCGCCGCGGGTGAACACGCCCGGGCGTCACCGCGTTATCCGCAGCCGATGACCATGATTCGGGCGTTCTGACGGTGGATTTGCCCGAATTCGCAGCGAACCTGAGAGAACTCCTAGGAAACGCTCAGGCTATGACAAGGACGGCACGGCAGTGTGGAGGGAGGTTGAAGACGTCGGCGAAAGAGGTTGCGACATGGTCGAGCTGGAACTCACCGGAACCACCGTGACTGTCCATGTAACCGGAGCCCACCGCGTACTCGCGCTCCGTGAAGAGGTCACCTTCGATCTCTCACAGATCACCTCGATAGCCCTGGCCGGCGTCGACATGCGGCCCCCGTGGTTCCGCGTCGGCGCCTTCTTCCCCGGCGTGATCGCCGCGGGCACCTTCCGCGGCAAGGGCCGCAAGGAGTTCTGGGACACCCTGTTCGGTGGTCATGCCCTGCGCATCGACCTGGCGGGCAACGAGTTCACCCGCCTGGTCATCGACATCGAGGATCCGGACGAGGCGCTGCGCGTCCTGAAATCCGCCGCGGCGGCATAACACCCCATGCACCACCTCACCCGCCCGCCGCACTCATCGAGCGCGGCGGGCCTTGGGGTCGGCCGAGGCCAGTGCGGTGAGATTCGTCAGCAGCTGTTCGCGTAGCACCGGCCAGGCCGGGGACAGTCCCCGCGTGCCCGCGATCGCGGACACCACCACCGTGCCGCGCATGGCCGCCACCGCCGTGAGAAGGAAGTCGCGGAAGCCGGGCAGGGCGCTGTAGGTCGGAAGATGCGCCGCCGCACTCACTTCGACGGCGGCCATGGCGTGCCCGAGCAGTTCCTTGACGCGGGCGGCGATATCCGGATCGGTCCGGGCGGCGTTGAAGACCTCGAAGACCGTTGGCGCGATGGGCAGTTGGTGGGTCGCCCAGAGCTGATCCAGCAGAATCCGCGCGCGAGCCAGCTCGGTGGGCGCGTCCGGCTCGACGCCGAACCCGGCCGCGAGCTGTTCGAGCAGCCGGCCGATCGCGGCGTCGACCAGATCGGCCTTGGTGGGGAAGTAGTGCTGCTGCGCGCCCTGACTGACCCCGGCCCGTTCGGCGACCCCGCGCGTGGTGGTGGCGTAGTAGCCGACCTCGCCCAGGCTCTCGATCGTCGCGTCCAGTAGCGCCGTGACGGTCGCCGCCCGGCGCTCGGCCTGGGTTCGCGCGGGAGTGCTCATCCGGCCGAGTGTAGCTTTTCCAGTCGCGGGACTTGTAAGTCACTCGACTGGTATTTAGGCTTCGGGTATGAAGTCACTCGAAGGCAAGGTCGCCGTCGTCACCGGTGCGGCGTCGGGAATCGGCCGGGCGCTCGCGCTCGAATTGACCCGGCGGGGCGCGCGGGTGGCGATCAGCGATGTCGACACCGCGGGGCTCGCCGAGACCGCGGAGCTGTGCCGGGCGCGGGGGAGCGCCCCGCATTCGCAGCGCCTGGACGTGCGCGACCGCGAGGCCGTGCTGATCTACGCCGACGCGGTCGCCGAGCACTTCGGCACGGTGAACCTGGTGATCAACAATGCCGGGATCACGATCTTCGGCACGGTGCAGGACAGCCCGTTCGCCGATATCGAGAAGGTCATGGACGTCGACTTCTGGGGTGTGGTGAACGGGACGAAAGCCTTTCTCCCGCACCTGATCTCCTCCGGTGACGGACACGTCGTCAACATCTCCAGCATCTTCGGGCTCTTCGGGGTGCCGTCCCAGAGTTCGTACAACGCCGCCAAATTCGCGGTGCGCGGCTTCACCGAGGCACTCCGGCAGGAGATGCTGATGGCCGGCGCGCCGGTCGGGGTCACCTGCGTGCACCCGGGCGGGATCAAGACCAACATCGTGAACAACGCCACGGCCAGCACCGGCGCGAAGATGGACGGCATGCAGGAGCTGTTCGATCGCTTCCTGACCCACACCACCGCCGAATCGGCCGCGCGGACCATCCTGCGCGGGGTCACCGGCGAGCAGGGGCGCGTACTCATCGGCCTGGACGCGCACGTGGTCGATCTCGCCGTGCGCGTGCTGGGGCCGAGCTATCAGCGAGTCTTCTCCGGTGCGGCGAAGCTGCTGCTGCGCCCGCTCACCACTGCCGAAGCGGCACTGAGCAAGAGGTAGCGGCGGTCCCGGCCGGCTAGGCCGGGCAGCAGGGTTCGGCCGGGCCCGCTGTCCGGCAGAAACAGGACGCCCCGATGGGGATGTCCGCCACCGCGGCGGCCAATTGCAACTGCCGGCCGATGATCCGCGCCTCGCCGGATTTGCCGAGCCGGGTGAGGCATTCGTGATAGCCGTGCAGACTCCAGACATTGCCGGGGTGCTGACAGGCGCGGGGCAGGGTGTCGTCCAGCCCGAGGTCGGCGCGGTAGACGGCCTCGGCCTCGGCTACCCGATCCTGTTCCAGCAGCAGCGCGCCGTAGGCGTGCCGGGTGGGCTGCATCCAGCCCCAGGGCTCGTCGTAGGGCAGGCCGTCGTCGAGCTCGACGGATCGGCGCAGCGCCCGGAAAGCGCTGTCGTAGTCGCCTTCCCGGTACCGGAGTTCGCCTTCGAGCATGGCGGCGGCGATGCCGAGCAGATCCAGGCAGGTGTTGTTGAACAGCGTGCGGGTGGCGGGGACGCGAGCGGTCGCCGCGCGCAGGTGCCGCTGCTGATCCAGGGCGGCGGGCAGATCGCCGGTGGCCGCGTACGCGATGCCCTTGCCGTAGTGCAGCATCGCGGTCGTGACGCAGTACAGGTCCGGATCGGTGGGCAGGGGCAGGTCGAGCAGGCGCTCCCAGCGGCCGAAACGAATCAGCACGTGCACGCGCATCGCCAGGAAGCCTTCGAGCCAGTCCGCCATGGGCGGTGACTGCACCAGCAGCAATTCCTCGGGAATCGCGTCCTCGAGGCGGCCTACCGCCGCCAGCGCGGTCTCCGACTGCCCCAGGAACATCGCGCCGTAGATCTCGAAGTGCAGATTGTGCGCGCGGTAGAGGGTGTAGAAATTGATCGCCCCGGCCGCGCGCACGTATTTCTCGTCCGCGCTATAGGCGGACGCGTTCGCCGCGACCACGGCCCGGTAGTCGCCGCACAGCACGTACAGGTGCGAGGGCATGTGCTCGAGGTGCCCGGCATCGGGCACCAGCCCGCGCAGCCGATCCGCCACCGTGAGGGCGGCTTCGGGCGTCGGCGACATCTCCATCAGGTGCAGGTACAGGTGCAGTGCGCCGGGATGGGTGTGCCCGGCCGCGGTCGCGAGCACCGCGTCCAGGGCTGCCCCGGCCTCCTGCGTGTTCGCGCCGGCCACCAGGGCGTGCGAGTCCCCGCCGTCGTCCGGTACCCACAGTCCCCACGGCGTCAGATTCATCAGCGCGTCCGCGAACAGCGCCGCCACATCGAGATCGTCCGGGAATTCCCGGTATACGGCGCGCATGGCCTCGGTGTAGCCGAGATTCCACACCGCGGCATCGCCCTCGGGAGTGCTGCTCGGATAGCGTGCGGCCAGCGCGCCGATGAGCGCGCGTTCCACCGGCGCGGCCCCCGCGGCCAGCGCGACCGCGCGCTGGGCCGCGGCGTGCGTGCGCTCGACCGTGTCGGCCAGCTCCTTCTCGTCGAAGAAATCCCACGGCTTGTTGTAGTTGGGGCCGGACGCGTAGGCGATACCCCAGTACGCCATCGCGCAGCCGGGATCGTGCTCGAGGGCGCGCTCGAAACAGCGCACGGCCTCTTCGTGATTGAAGGCGTAGGTCCACACCAGCCCGCGATCGAACCAGAGCTGCGCGCCCGGGGCGGCGGTGGTCACCGGTCGCGAATAGTTCCCGAGGTCGTAGTAGTCCGCGGTCATGGTCGAAATCGTGCCATCGGCGCGGCGACGCCACGCTGGTAATCCGAAACCTCGCTGACCAGCGGCGTCGGTTAGCACACCGGGCACGCGAACCGACCGACATCCTTCCTGCGTTCGGCAACGAATAGGAAACAGTCGGTCCGGTGATGTCGCCATCGCCGGGCCACGCCGTTCGTACCCGTACCCCTCGTCGTGAAGGAGCAGAACATGATTCCGAATTTCGTCGGTGACCTCGTCTCGGCCGTGAACTCCCTCATCGGGAAGCTCTTCGTGGCCTGACGCGCCACTCGCGCGGACGACTCGGGCCCGGCAGGTTGCCGGGCCCGAGTTGCGTCAGCGACCGAACGTGCGCGTCAGTTCGCGGTCAGGCGCACGGGCAGTTCGCGGTGCCCGTTGGAGATGAACCCGATCACCGGGGCCAGTTCGGCCGGATCGGTGGCGAAGCGCAGCTCCGGAAAGCGCGCGAAGAGCGCGGGCAGCGCGATGGCCGCCTCCAGGCGAGCCAGCGGTGCGCCGATGCAGTGGTGCGCACCGTGTCCGAAGGCCAGGTGATCCTTGTTCACCCGGGTGATGTCGAACGTATCGGCACTCTCGCCGTGCACCTTCGGATCGCGTCCCGCCGCGGCGTAGGAGGCGAGAATGGCCTCGCCCTTGGCGATCCGGACGCCGTCGATCTCGATGTCCTCCACCGCATAGCGCAGCGGCAGGTGCGCGACCGGCGACTCGTAGCGCAGCGTCTCCTCGATCACCGCATCCCAGCTCACCGTGCCGTCCAGCACCGCGGCCAGCTGATCCGGATGCGTGAGCAGCGAGTAGATCGCCTGATCCAGCAGATTCACCGTGGTCTCGTGCCCGGCGTTGATGACGAGCATGAGCGTATCGACCATCTCCTTCTCGGTCAGCCGCTCGCCGTCCTCGTCGCGGGTGGCGATCAGCACGCTGATCATGTCGTCACCGGGATTCTCGCGCTTGTGCGCGACGAGATCCTCGATGAGCCCGAACATTTCGACATAGTTCGCGCCCGCCGCCTCGGGCGTGATCTCGGTATCGAAGAACCGCGCCACGCAGATCCGCAGCGCCGGCTCGCGATCCTCGGGCACGCCCATCAACTCGGTGAGCACCTGAATCGGCACCGGGTACGCGAAACCCTCACGCAAATCCGCGATGTCACCCGCCGGCGTCTCGGCGAGCCGGTCCAGCAGCGTATTCACCAGCTCCTCGATGCGGGGGCGCAGCGCCAGCGTGCGGCGATTGGTGAACGCGGGGGAGACCAGCTTGCGCAGGCGGCGGTGATCGGCGCCGTAGGCGGTGAACATATTGGTCGCCGCCACCCACGGGAACAGCGGCCACTCCGGGGTGACCTCGCCGTTGATGAACGCCGCCCAATGTTGCGCCGGATCCTTGGACACGCGTGGATCGGCCAGCAGGCGCCGGAGAACATCGGCATCGGTCACCGACCAGGCGGGCACGCCCATGAGCTCGACCAGGGTCACCGGTCCGCGCGCACGGATGCGAGCGTTCTCGCCTTGAATGTCGACACCGGTCAGATCCAGCGCCAGGGGTTCGATCGTCACTACGTTGTTCTCCTACTTGACGTTCAACGGCGGGCAGGCCGGAAAAGTGACCGGCAAACCCGCCAGCGCCCGGTGGAAAGGTCCGGGCCGCCAAGACAATTCATCAACCGGAACGGCCAAGCGCAACTCGGGGAGCGCATCGAGCAACTGATCGATGGCCTCCTGGGCGACCAGTGAGGCCACCGATTTCGCCGGGCAGGCGTGCGCGCCCAGGCTCCAGGCCAGATGAGAGCGATTTCCGATGCGCTCGCCGCCCGCGATGGCGGGATCGTTGTTGCATCCGGCGAGACTGATGACGACCGGCTGATGCGCGGGCAGCCATGTATCGCCGACCAGCATCGGCTGACGCGGATAGGAGATCGCGAAGTTCGCCATGGGCGGATCGTTGAACAGCACCTCGTCCAAAGCATCACGCGTGGAGAGACTTCCGCCGAGCACGTCACCGGCGAAGCGATCATCGGTGAGGATCAGGCGCAGCGTGTTGATGATCAGGTTCTGTTGCGGCTCCAGGCCCGCGCCGTAGATGCTGATGATGTTCGCCAGCATCTCGGTATCGTCGAGACCGGCATCGTGCTGCAGCAGCCGGGTCACCATGTCGTTGCCGGGTTCGCGGCGCTTGAGATCGATCAGCTCGAGCAGCGCGCCGCTGAGCGTCTGCATGCCGAGTTCGGCGTTCTCGTCCACCGAGTCGAACAGCGCCGCCATACCCGCCGCCACTCGCTGCCCGATTTCCGGTGGGCAGCCGAGCATTTCGTTCAGTCCGGCGAACACGAGCGGGAAGGCGTACTGGCTGATCAACTCGGCTGTACCGGTGGCGCAGAAGGTATTGATCAGCGGGATCGCCTCGCGCTCGACGATCGCGTGCAGGCCGTGCAGATCCACCCCGTCCACCGCGCTGACATTGGCCTGGCGGTAACGCCAGTGCGCCGCACCGGCATTGCGCAGGACATTGGGGTACCACTCCATCATCGGCTTGACGGGGCAGTCGGCCGGAATGTCCTGCTGCCAGATACGTGGATCAGCGGGGAAGTGCTCGGGATCGTTGAGAATCCGCACCGCGTCGTGATAGCCGATCACCAGGGTCGCGGTGATTCCCGGTGCGAGCTCCACCGGCACCAGAGAGCCGAAGCTAGCGCGCATTTCGCGATACCAGCGGTGCGGATCAGCGGCGAACTCCGGGTCGTACAGCGCGAAGCGGGTACCGTCGACGAGCGGCGCCGGGCCGGTCGAAGTGGTCAAATGCGTGACTCCTGACGCGAGTGGAACAGGTATTCGACGAGAGTGATGAGCGACTCCACACAGGTGCGGCGATCGCGAGCATCCAGGGCGGTCAGGGGGGTGTCCTCGGCGAGATCGAGCGCATCGCGCACCTCGGCGAGCGGAAAACGCTGTGCGCCTTCGAATTGATTGACCGCCACCGCGTAGGGCACCCCGCGCTGTTCCAGCACCGAGAGCACCTCGTCGGACTGTTCTATGCGCCGGGTGTCCACCAGCACCAGCGCGCCGAGTGCGCCCAGTGCCAGTTCCTCCCACAGCGGGACGAAGCGCTGCTGGCCGGGAGTGCCGAAGAGGTACAGGGCCAATTGCGGATTGAGCGTGATGCGGCCGAAATCCATGGCGACCGTCGTGGTCGTCTTGTTCCGGAGGCCGGCCAGATCATCGACGCCGACACTGGCTTCGGTGATGGTTTCCTCGGTGCGCAACGGCTTGATCTCCGAAACACTGCCGACGAACGTTGTCTTGCCGACCCCGAAACTGCCGGCTACCAGTAGCTTCACCGATTTGACGATGGTATTGGGCAGATATTCGATGCCCGATGCGTGCGGTTGATCGGACTCAGACCGCAAGGGCGCGAAGCCCATTCAGTACCTCTTCTAGAAGGCTGACGTCCGGCAGGGTGTGTGCGGGCGTCCGGGTTATCAGGTGACCGCTGTCGATCAAATCGGCGACGACGATCTTCACCACCGAGGGCGGCAGGTCGAGATGGGCGGCGATCTCCGCCAGCGACAACGCACTTCGGCACAGCGCGAAAATGCGCCGGGCATCGGGTGAACCACCCTGCATGGGCGTATCGGCGGCGACGATCACCGTCACCAGGTCCAGAACCCGGGTGGGACGCGAACGCCCACCCGTGCGCACGTAAGCCCGGACCAGATCCGGATCACGCCGCGGTCCGGTCATGGGCGGGCGCCGCCTCGCGGTATCGCGCCGAGCTCGTGCCCGACCCGACCGGCGAGTTCGTTGAGCCGGTGCGCGACCAGCGCCACATCCACCTCCGCGGTGGTGGAGACGCCGATGACAGCGCCTTCACCGGCGGCGGTAATGAAGATCATGCCGTCGTCGTACTCGGTGACATTCTGGCGCACGTTGTCCTGCGGGCCACCGCAGAATTCGGAGAGCGCCTTGCCGAGCGAGCGCAGTCCCGAAGCGGCCGCGGCGAAGCGTTCGGCATTGTCCTTGCTGATATTGCCCGAGTGCGCGATGCGCAGGCCGTCCTCGGACAGCAGCACGCCGAAACGCACACCGGGGATATCCAATTCGGCCAATAGCCAGCCCAGCCGATTGGAGCCGTCCACGGGGTTCGCGGCCGCCGCGTTGTGCGCGTCGGTCACTGTCGGTGAATTCACGAGATCTTCCCTTCGGTCTGGTCGGCTTCGGCGGCGGCGACACGGCCGCTGACCGAACCGCTGTGCCATGCCACCGCGATATCGGGCCGGGCGAGTTGCAGAGTGGGAGCGGGCGCGGGAGCGGAATGCAGCACGGGCGCTTGCGAGCCCGTCTGCACCACCGTGCGCCGCCGCCGGCGAGCGAGACCGCTGGCGGTGAGAGCCGCGGCGACTTCGGCGTCCTCGACGAGCTGTTCATCCACCTGCACGGGAGCCTGCGGGATCACCACGGGCTGTTCCTTGACGTCTTGCGGTGCGACGAGCAGGGTTTCGGGGATGTAGACCATCGCCCGCACACCGCCGTACGCATTGGGTGCGTCCACGTAGACATTGAATCCATATCGTCGAGCCAGAGCCGCGATACTGGGGAATCCGATCTTGGGTGCGGGGCCCAATTCGAGAATGTCGACAGCGCGCTCACCGGCGAGTACGCGGCGCGCATCCTCGAGCTGCTCGGGATTCATCCGCACGCCCGCGTCATCGATCAGAATCGTGACGCCGTGGTGGCCCTCTTGAAAACTGATGTCCACGAACGACGTCGGGGGCGAATAGCGCAGAGCATTGTCCAGCAGCGTCGCCACCGTGTGCACCAGCGGCTCGACCACGCGACTCGACACCACGCGATCCGCCTGCGTGGTGCGAACCCGCAGGTAATCGCGCACGCGGCCGGTAGCGCCGCCCACGACATCGGTGACCGACTGCTGCGGCCAGCGGCGACCGGGGAGCCCGCCGCTGACGATCACGTAGGACTGCGCCTGCCGAATCATCTGCTGCACACTGTGGTCGATGCGAATGAGGGTTTCGTAGACGGCGTCATCGCGATGCTCGCGCAACGCCGCGCTCACCACCTTGCCGACGTCGGCGCCGAGACTCACGACGGACGTGCCGAACGAGCGCACGGCCGCGCCCGTCACATCCTGCGAAGCACGCTGCGCGTCAGCGCGAACCGTGTGCTCCGCGTTGATGATTGCCTGCTGAGCTTGGCTTTCGATTTCGCGTCGTGCCTGATCAGCGGATTCAGCGCAGAGCATGCGCAAGTCATCGGCGTGATACTGAACAGCCTGGCGCAGCGTGCCGATGAAGGGCGAATTCTCCAGAGCGGGGCCCAGTTCGGGAGCGGTGATCGGCAGGCCCGGGCGGCGAATCGCCTCGGTCACGGAGGGGAGGGTCTTGCGGACAACTTGGTCGAGTAGGTTTTCCCACTCAGCGGTACGGGCTTCGAGCTCGTCGACGCGCTCGGTCTCTCTTCGCCATCGCACCGCCACGTAGGCCGCCGCCCCGACGGCGAGTACGAGCAAGGGCGCCAATATCCATAGAAACAACACGGCCATAGAGGTTTTCGTCAATCCTGTCGGCTATACCCGGGGGCGGACGCGCGGGCTTCGGCAGCGCGACCGTAGCTGACAACATACCTATTTCGTTATCCAAGCGACACTTTCAAATGCAACCCCCGCAAAGTGGGGCCTCGCGGTTGGGGGAGATTGGGTGGTGGGAGTGGGTGTCGGGGGTGAGTGAAGAAAGGCGAAGGCGTCTGGAGGGTCGGGGGTGGGGTGGTTGCCGGGTGCGGTCCCGGGTCTGCCGGGTCGATAGGGGATTGGGGGCTTGGGATGCGTGGCTGACTCCGGGGGCTATCGGAGCGTTGGGAGATTGGCTGAGTTGGGGGACGACTGGATAACGCGAACCAGCGGGGTGCGGTGGGGGAGGCCGGGCTGGGGTTCCAGCTCTCCCGCAGCAGAGCAGCCTGGATAACGAGAACCAGCGTTGTCACGTTCGGTTTTGACGCTGCGGTGGGGTGCCCTACCGCAGGAAGAGCAGCCTGGATAACGGAGTAGCAGCGTGGACCGGTTGGGAGACTCGACGGCGGTACCAGCCCTCCCAGGCCGATAAACGGGATCCACCACCGGTGGGGGTTGGGCTTGGGTTTCGGCTGTAGGGCAGCGCTCTAGCAGAGTCGCCGCGCCGGGATACCCGGGATCCCCGAGGGACCGCGCACTTGCGGGTGATGACTGAAATTCACCCGGGGTCTGCGAGCGGGGTCGATGTGGGGTGGTGGTATCCACCCGGTTTTGCCCGGATTCTCCGAATCGGGCGGCATGACGATCGTTTTCCAGCCGTTCGGGCCGGTGTTGACCTGGGCGTGGCAGGCATCGCACGCGAAGGTCAGGTTCTCGATGTCCGTTTCGCCACCATCGGCCCACTCGGTGATGTGGTGGACCGCTGAGCGGGTGGCGGGGGCGTCGCATCCGGGGCGAGTGCACCCGCGCTCGACCGCGGTGAGTGCCAGGCGCTGCTCTGCCGATGCCAGGCGTTGACCACGGGAGAGGTGCAGGGGACGGCCGGTGGCATCCACGATCACCAGGTACGGGGTCGACCGCGCGGCCAACTTGATCGCCTCGGTGATCGAGAGCGTCCCACCGGTGTTCGTGGTAGCCAGCCCGGTCCGCTGCTCCAGGTCCGTCAACCGCATGGTGACGACCGTCGAGACCGGCAGCCCACGGTGATACCCGAGCTTGGTCGGTCCCATGTCCGGCTGCAGGAACCGCAGCAACGCATCGTGATTGCGCTGGGCCTCGCTGCGGTGATCACGCTTGGCAGCAGCCCGCAACACGTTCCGAGCAGCGACGGTGGCAGCATCCAAGTCGCTGTCGTCGGCGTCGGTTTCGGTGTCGATCCCGAGTTGCGCGGTGGTGTGCGGGCTCTCGGGGTCATCGGGGTTGCACATGCCGGGGCGGGCGAACTTGGCGAACATGGGCAGGAACACCGCACCCAACTCCGGGGTCAGCAGACCCGAGATCGGGAACATCCCATCCGCACGTTGACGCCCGATGCAGATCCCGCGCATCCGTTGCCGATCCCGATCAGCGATCAACACCCCACCCGGGTCGATATGGGCCAGGGCCCGGACCCCGAGGGTCGTCACACCCTTCGGGTCACCGATGCGGGCGTAGTCGGTCAAAGATTGTTCGGTGAAGTCTTTGACTTCCGCGCTCGCGCGTTCGGGAATCCGATCGAGGACCTTCACGATCGCCTGCACATGCTCGGCGGAAATCTCCCCGGCACGCTGGGCGGCGGCGATGTGCGGGAATACCGGCGGGCGCTGAACCGATCCTTCGGACACGGCCGAGAGCCGGTCCGCGTTCCGCACCCGGGCCGCGGCATCGAAGTGGGAGATCCGCAAGGTCTGTTGCAGGAACACGATCAGACTCTTCACTCCGGCCTGCGTGTTCAACCCCCGCACACCGCATTCGAGGACGAAGCGTTGCTTCACCGCTTCGAGCATGCGGAAACTGGTCTCGAGTTCCTGCATCTTCTCGATGAACTCGGCATCGGGCAGCGAGAACAGAGGCGATTCGAGCAGGTTTTCCACAATGGCAGCGTGTGCGGTGACACTCTGCGCGATGGTGGTTTCCCCTCCCGAATTCATACCCCTATTCTACTCCTCGATAGCACCCCGCAATAGCCCAATCCCATTGTGATACAACAATCTTCAGATTGTCTGCGCAATCGCATTGTGCCCGTTTCGTCGCTATCGAGCTGAATGCGGCCCTACCCTCACATATCGTGCCACCGGACGTCGGTTGCCAGCTCCAGCCAGGGCAGGTTGTACATCCTCGTGATGGCTTCTGGGCTGATCAAGCCGCTGGCACAGGGCTGTTGGAACCAGCCGACAGTCAGGTGCGTGTACACCCAGTCCTCGGTGTTGTTCGAAGTGCAGGGGCCGTGGAACCTCCCGACGCATTGCACATGAGGCAAATACTCGCGCCCATTTTCAATAATTCGCTCGGGCGGCACAACGTGAATTCGCTGATCGCCGTTGCCGGTCATTCGGCCGAGCCTCTCGATCACGCGATCGTTGAAACGTTCGTCGGGCCTGCCCTCGATGACGCCACCGTAGGTCATTCCGATATCGAGGTGCCGCAGGCTCAGTGTGCCGACCGCGATGTCGATCGAGCACAGTTCGAAAGGTCGTTCCACGAAGCTCCTGAGTCCGGGGGGGGTACGGCGGCGATCGGGTGATCGATGCCTCGCAGGAGGTATTGGCCGAAGCGACCCACGCGTTAGCAGCACCGGCCTTTCGCCGGCCCCGACCCACCCCACCCCGGCAACCTAAGGTGGGATCCATGACGAGCAACCCGTTCTTCGAGCGCAGCACGCTCCCGTACAAGCTTCCGGATTTCGCGGTCATCGACGAGGAGCACTACCTGCCCGCGTTCGAGCGGGGGATGGCCGTGCAGCTGGTCGAGGTCGCGGCCATCACCCGGACCGGGGACGCGCCCACCTTCGGGAATACCATCGAGGCCCTGGAGCGGTCGGGTGCGGTGCTCACCCGCGTCGCGAACGTGTTCTTCAATCGCGCCTCCTCGGATTCGAGTAAGCGGATCGAGGAGATCGAGGCCGAGGTCTCGCCGTTGCTCGCGGCGCATCGGGACGCCGTCTACCTGGATCCGGAACTCTTCGAACGGGTCGAGGCCCTGTACGCCGAACGGGACCGGCTCGGGCTCGATCCCGAAGAGGCCCGGCTGCTCGAGCAGTATCACCTGAAGTTCGTGCGGGCGGGGGCGCGGCTGGACGCGGCGCAGCAGGCCCGGCTGCGGGAGCTGAACGCCGAACTGGCAGCCGCCAGTACCGAATTCGGGCAGAACAACCTGGCGGCCACCAACGCCGCGACGCTCGTGCTCGACAGTGCGGCGGAACTCGCCGGGCTGGGAGCCGCGGCGGTCGCGGCCGCCGCCGAGAACGCGCGTTCGCTCGGGCACGCCGGAAAGTGGGCGCTGAGCCTGCAGAACGTGTCGAACCAGCCGATCCTGGCCGAGCTCGCCGATCCGAGCGTGCGGGAGCGGGTCATGTCCGCGTCCCTCGGGCGCGGGCTGGGGGACAACGGGAACAACGGCGTGCTCGCGGTGCGAATGGCTGCCATTCGGGCCGAGCGGGCCGCGCTGCTGGGGTACGCCGATCACGCCTCGTACGCGGTCGCGGATCAGACCGCCAAGACCGCTCCCGCGGTGGAGGAGATGCTGGCGCGACTGGTGCCGCCCGCGGTCGCCAACGCCGAGCGGGAGGCGGGGGACCTCGCCGCGGCCATGCGGGCCGACGCGGGGGAGCAGGCCGAGCTGCGGTCGTGGGACTGGCAGTTCTGGTCGGAAAGGGTGCGGGCCGAACGGTTCTCGGTCGACGCCGAGGCACTGCGGCCCTACCTCGAACTCGAGCGGGTGCTGTGGGACGGGGTGTTCTTCGCGGCCGAGCTGGCGTACGGCATCACCGTGCGGGAGCGTCCGGACCTGCGCGGATACCACCCGGAAGTCCGGGTTTTCGAGGTGTTCGACGCGGACGGCACGGCGCTGGGACTGTTCCTCGGCGACTTCTTCAAGCGCCCCTCCAAGCGCGGCGGGGCGTGGATGAACGAGCTGGTCAGCCAGTCGCGGCTGCTCGGGCAGCTGCCGGTGGTGGTCAACAACCTCAACATCGGCAAGCCACCGGAAGGTGAACCGGCACTGCTGACCTGGGACAACGTCCGCACGCTGTTCCACGAGTTCGGGCACGCCCTGCACGGGCTGTTCTCCGACGTCCGCTTCCCGTTCTTCTCCGGCACCGAGGTGCCGCGCGACTTCGTCGAGTTCCCGTCGCAGGTCAACGAGATGTGGATGTCGCATCCGCGGGTACTGGTCAACTACGCCAAGCACGTCGAGACCGGCGAGCCGATTCCAGCCGAGCTGCTCGAGCGCCTGGCCGCCGCCGAGCAGTTCGGGGAAGGATTCCGCACCGTCGAATACCTGGCCGCGACCCTGCTGGACTGGGCCTGGCACCGGCTGCCCGAGGCCGACGCCTCGGCGGGCATCGACGCGGAGACCTTCGAGGAGCAGGCGCTTCGCAAAGCGGGACTCGCGCTTTCGGCGATTCCGCCGCGCTACCGCACCGGCTACTTCGCCCATATCTTCGCCGGCGGCTACGGCGCGGGCTACTACTCCTACATCTGGAGCGAGGTGCTCGACGCGGACACCGTCCAGTGGTTCGAGGACGGGACCGCTTCGCTGCGGGAGAAGGGTGAGACCTTCCGGCGCGAATTGCTCTCGCGCGGTGGCTCTGTCGACCCGCTGACCGCGTTCGCGGCGTTCCGGGGCCGGGCGCCGGAGATCGAGCCGCTGCTGGTCCGGCGCGGGCTCACGGTCTGACCGATCGGGCCCGGCGCGACGCCGGGCCCGATCGCATCATCAAGCGACGCTGGAGCTTTCGGCGTCGGGCGCGGCGGGAACCGCCGCGGGGGACTGCTCGCGGGGAATCGTCCAGACCGCGGCGACGCAGCCGATGGCGACCACGAAGCAGGCCAGGGTGAACCACAGGTTGCCGATCGGATCGCCGTTGGCGGTCCGCCCGTCCACCGCGTCGAAGAAGTCCGGCAGCGCGGTGATCCAGAAAATCGCGAAGACGACCAGGTACAGCGCGCTGTAGATCTGCACGAAGCGGTTCGTGTACGCGGGGATGCCCGAGGATCCGCCGCGCAGAATTCGCCACTGGCGGAACAGGATCGGGATGGCGACCGCCGCGATCAGCACCAGCTCCGCCGCGTAGATGACCCCGCGGACCGTGGTGCTGCCCATGCCGATCACCGTCGCGGGCAGCGGCAGAATGAAGGTGCCCAGCGAGGCCAGCAGGCCGATGACCACCGTGCGCCACACCAATTGCAGACCCGTGAAGTGCTGACCCGCGTCCACCTGACGGCCGACGAACCAGCGGACGCAGAACGCCAGCGACATCGGCCACAGCGCGGCGAAGACCACGACGCTGGGCAGCGGCACCGAATCGAAGAACGGCGCGTTGATGGGATTGTCGAGAGACCATTCCCACCAGCGCAATTGCGGTCCGATGTGATCGAAGATCTCGTAGAACGCGTGGTGCACGAAGCCGACGCAGGCGGCGCCGAGCAGCGGGCCGTAGCGGTGGAACACCCCGAGCATGCGCACGATCTCGTACGCCACCGTCGCCATGAACGGATAGATCGCGATGATGTAGAGCGGTAGTCGGCCCCACATGAACTCCACCGTGAACACGTTGTGCGCGAACATGGTGTCCACGTGCTCTTCGATGCCGAAGGCCGCGGGGAAGTACAGCGGCGGCTCGATGATGAACAGGTAGGCGGTGGCGCCGAACCACAGCACGAGGTTGGTCGGATCGCCGTTGCGGCGCAGTCGAATCACGGCCCATACCAGCGCCAGGATCGAGCCGAGCACGATGGTCAGCTCGAGCACCGGGAGCGTCCAGTTCTCCAGGTGCAGCGGACTGCGGAGCTCGAAGAGCCCGCCGGCTTCCTCACATGTGAAGCCGAGTGCCTTCGACAGTTCGTCGAAGGTGGGGGTACAGCGATCGGACATCAGCGCACCTCGGTCTTGGTGCTGCCGGCCTCGGCCGTATACCACTGCGTCACATCGTATCCGGCCTCGTAGCGCTCGAACCACACGTCCGCGAGCGCGGGCAGGGCCTCGTGCTTGGGGTTGTGCTTGGGCAGCTGGCTGCGGATCACCCCGCGCAGCGCGATGAGCTGCTCACGCAGGTTCAGGTCGTCGAACGCGCGCGGCATCGGGCCGAAGTCCTGGGCCTCGAGCCAGGGCGCGATCCGGCGCAGGCGCTGCATGTGGCGGTACGAGGCGAACATGGCCATGGCGTCGACGCCGCGATCCTCCAGCGGCACATGCTTGTTGAAGCCCTCGCACGCGATCCGGATGACGTCCATGACGTGCTTGAAGATCGACGGGGCCTTGCGCATGCGGTAGAGGTCGCTGCCCACCAGCGAGTCGAAGATGATGAGCGCGGAACTGCGGTGCTCGACCTCCTCGACGAAATGCCAGATGAACAGCGAGGACACGCGGTCGTCGCCGGGGGCGAACAGCGTCGAGTCGTTGTCGAGCATCAGTTTGAAGACCGAGGTGAAGGTGGCCTCGAGGTCCGCGGTGTACGCGAGCCGGTACTCCAGCGGGGTGTTCTTCACCAGCAGGTCGAACTCGCCGACCACCTGGTCCAGGGTTTCCTGCAGCCCGGGCCAGCGCTTGATCAGCCCGCGCACGTGGCCGCGGTGCGCGGTCGAGTGCTGGCCCTCCTGGCGCATGAACGCGTCGGCCTCCTCGGCCACTTCGGCGTCTGTGAACTTGGGCTTGGCCTGCAGGATCGTCTTCACGATCATCTTCTCGAAGCCGATGGCCAGGAACGAGACCGCGTTCGCCATGGCGGAGAAGGCCGGGTTCTCCTCGTTCCACAGGAACGGCACGTCGTGGTCTTCGAACGCGAAGGTCAGCTTGCGCACTATCAGATCGGTCATTGTCGGCGGTACCTCGTCTTTCCCGACGTGGGTTGGGCTGCTGGCTCGGCTCGGATAGTCCGAATCAACGCGACCATACACGGAACGTCTGATGTGTATGATAACAATCGGCGGGGCCGAGCAGAATCCCCGAAACCGCGAACCGCATTCGCCCTGGTAGCGTCGGGCAGTGGCGAGAAGGCGCGGGTGGGGCGGGAGCCCGCCGGAGAACGACGACGAGGCATCGCGCCGAATCGTTGCTGCGGCAGTGGAATTGATCGGCCGCACGGGGGCCGAGATCAGCATCGCCGACGTGGCGGAGTCGCTGGGGGTCATCCGGCAGACCGTGTACCGGTACTTCCCGAGCGCGGACGCCCTCATGCAGGCTTCGGCCATCGCCTCGGTCGACGGCTTCCTGGACCGGCTCACGGCGCAGGTGCGCGGCATCGAGGATCCCGCCGAGGCCATGACCGAGGCGATCGTGTTCACCCTCGCCGAAGTCCGCCGCACCCCGCATCTGGGCATCATGCTCTCGGCCACCTCGGTCAACGCCCATCCCGAGGGGATGACCTCCGAGGCGGCGCAGCAGTTCGGCATGGAGATGATCGGGCGGTTCGATGTGGACTGGGAACACTTCGGCTACGACGAATCCTCGCTGAACGGACTCGTCGAATACGCGCTGCGCACCATGCAATCCTTCTTCATATCCCCCGGAAATCCACCGCGCACCGAGGACGAACTCCGGGTATATCTGCGCCGCTGGATGGGCACAGCGATCATGGCGCAACTGTCGGTATAAACAGATTGGGCTGAGCGACAGCGCAATTCGGCCGGATTCGGTATTTTTACCGGGATACGAGGTGGGAGGTATTCCGGTGGGAACGACAACTCGGAACGGGCCGTCACGCGGCGGCCGGGGGTGGATGTACCGCGCCGGAACCGTGCTCGCGGCGGGCGTTCTCGCCACCACCATCGGCGCCGGAACCGCGATCGCCGCACCCGCGCACGGCCCGGTCCTGCGCACGCCCAAGGGCGGCTACCAGGAGCTCTGGGTGCCCTCGAGCATGGGATCGATCAAGGTCCAGGTGCAGTGGGCGGCGCGCGGCGGCAGCTCGGCGCTCTATCTGCTGGACGGACTGCGCGCGCCCGGGGACCACAGCCAGTGGGTCAGCGACACCGACGCCCTGCGCCAATTCGCCGGCGACAATGTGACCCTGGTTTTCCCGGTCGGCGGGCACTCCAGCTTCTATACCGATTGGAAGCGCCCGAGTAGCACCAACAAGCAGGGCACCACCTATCGGTGGGAGACCTTCCTGACCAAGGAACTGCCGAATTTCCTTGCAAAATACGGGGTTTCGCGCACCAATAACGCCATTGCCGGCGCGTCCATGGGCGGCAATGCCGCGCTGATCCTGGCGGCCAATCATCGCGATCAGTTCAAGTTCGCGGGGTCGTACTCCGGCTATGTGAATCCGACCTTCCCGGCCTGGAGCGAAGGCATGCGCGCGGCCATGTGGGACGAGGGCCGATTCAACGTCGACGACATGTGGGGCCCGGCCTCCGATCCCGCGTGGTCGCGCAACGACGCGACCGTGCAGGCCGAGCGGCTGCGCGGGCTCCCGACCTACGTCTGGTCCGGAAACGGGGTGCCCGGCCCCGCTGATCTGCGCTTCGGTTTCGGCAACACCATCAACGCCATGGGGCTCGAGACCATGACCATGGCCGCGGCCCAGATCTTCAAGGGCCGGGTGAACGCGCTCGGACTCGGCGCTCGGGTGGACATCGGGCAGGGCACGCACACCTGGCCGTACTGGGAGCAGGCCCTGCGGACCTCGCGGCCGATGATCCTGAACGCGCTCGGCGTGGGCTGAGCGGTACCCCGCACACCGGCTCTGCTCGACCGTGGCCCCGCCGAGTACGGGGTCGCGGTCCTCGATACGGCGGCCGGCGATACGGCGGCGATTACCGCGCGCCGAAACGTTCGGCGGAGTACTCGGCGTCGAACTGCTCGACGAACTCGCCCGCGGGCGGGATCTCGGTGATGACGTCGATCAGCAGGCCGTTGGGGTCGGCCACGATGAAGTGCCGCTGGCCGAACTCCTCGCTGCGCAGGATCTGTTCGGCGGGCAGCCCGCCCCGCACGACCAGGCGCTCCCATTCGGCGTCCACGTCCTCGACCTCGAAGTTGAGGATCAGGCCGGCGGTGGGGGTGCGGTACTTCTCGGGAACGCTGGGGTGCGTCGGATCGAGCAGGGCCAGTTCGTAGGTCCTGTCGTCGGCCGTGCGGCGCAGGCTCACGTACCAGTCCGCTTCGAAGGTGATGTCGAAGCCGAACCACGCGGTGTAGAAGTCGCGGGATTCCGCGACGCGGGTGGTGCCGATTACCGGGTAGAAGCTGCTGAGTTTCACTGTGTCGCCTTTCGGGCCCCGTGTTCACATACCGTTGGTACGTGAGCTACGCTAGCTGACATTCCATCGGTATGTCAACGGAGGGTTCGGGATGGCGAGCGAGCTGCGCAACCGGCAGCGGGAGCAGACACGGCGCACGCTGCTGGACGAGAGCAGGCGCCTGTTCGCGGCGAAGGGCTATGCCGCGGTGGGGCTTTCGGAGATCACGGCCGCGGCGGGGGTGACCAAGGGCGCGCTGTACCACAACTTCGCCAGCAAGACCGAGCTGTTCCGGGCGGTGCTGCAGGAGGTCCAGGACGAGGTGGGGGAGCGGGTCGCGGCGGTGGCCGACGCCCGGACCGAGCCGTGGGATCAGCTGGTCGCCGGGTGCGAGGCGTTCCTGACCACGTGCACCGATCCGGAGATTCAGCGCATCATGCTCATCGACGGGCCGGCCGTACTGGGCTGGAGGGAATGGCGAGCCATGGACGAGGGCGCGTCGGCGCGGCATCTACACGAGGCGCTGAGCGGTTTGGTCGCGGCGGGCGTGATCGCGCCGCAGCCGATCCCGCCGCTCACCCATCTGCTGTCTGGCGCCATGAACGAGGCCGCCATGTGGCTGGCCGACGCGTCCGAGCCGAATGCGCTGGCGGACACCATATCCGCGTTGCGCAGGCTGCTCGACTCGGTGCGTTCGGGTTCGAAGTGAATCAGGCCGCGCGGCCGGTCGAGCTGTCGTGCTCGCCGTGATCGCGCCCCGCGAGCTCGTCGCGCAGGGCCTGATGCTTGCGGCACAGCCGCCACAGGCCGGTGCGGGCGAAAGCGGGGTCCAGGCGCTGGACGAAGGTGAGGTTTTCCTGCCGCCAGCAGTCGTGGCACTTGTCGTTCATCGCGGCCTCCTTCGTATCCTCGGCGTCGTTGCCTCGGGATCGAGTGCCTGATGAATTCCCCACGCGGGCGCGCTCACTCGTCCCCGCACGTACCGGTTCAGCCACAAGTGGGTTTCACCTCGCAGCGGCACTGCGGTCTGTTTTCGCGGCCCGTATAGCGTTCGCGCGTATCGACGTTGCCACGCGCGGGAGCGCGTGCCAGCCTGGTGGGAGCGGGATTGCCGGGGTCGGTGCGGGTTGTTCGGCCGGTCGCCGGGATAAGTGCGCGAGGAGGAAGTCGTGGGTCATCGGGCGGAGCTCGACGGGGTTGCCGGGTTGCTGGTCGCCATCGAATTCGCCGACGACGCGCACCGGGCGCTCGGGGTGCGCTGGTCGCCCGCCGCACCCGCGCACAAGAAGCTCGAATACGCGCGCGTCTTCCTGGTGCCGGTGACGCCCGAACCCGACCGCGTGTACCTCGAACTGGTGGACGGACTGCCCCGGGCCTCGGTGTCGCTGCCCGAATCCCTGCCCGCCGGTGAGTATGTCATCGAGGTCGACGCCTACGGCAGCGCGAGCTGGGGTGACGGCCGGCTGGACGCGCACGGGCGCAGTGCGTGTTTCACCGTCGGAACGCCGTTGCACCGGGCGGGCTGAGAGCGCGGGTCGCGGCGGGGTTCGCGCGGCCCGTATTCGTTGCGAACCCCGCGCGAGGGCGCGTTATGCTGCTCGGCGAGATCCGCCGCGGTGTCGAACACGCGCGGGTGGGTGTGGGGAGCGGCCGGAGTCTGGGCCGCACAACGGAAAGGCATAACAGGATATGGGTGGCGTAGCTGTGCGAGGGGCGCGCTCGCGCCGACACAGATTCCGGGGAGGGTGGGTCAAGCGCAGCGTCGTCGGCGTCGCGGTGGCCGCGTTGCTACCGTTCGGGGCGTCGGTGGCAGTGGTGGTTCCCGCTGCGGCGGAAGAGAATCCGGCGGCCTTCGACTTCCTGGTCGACTCCAGCATGGGGCAGGTCAAGACGCGCATCGTGCGCGCGGCCGACGGCAACACCGATCGGGTGGTCTACCTACTCGACGGCGAGCGCGCGCTGAGCACCATGAACGGCTGGGAGATTCACACCGACATCCCGGCCGAGCTGGCCAAGTTCAACATCAATGTGGTCATGCCGGTCGGCGGTCAGTCCAGCTTCTACGCGGACTGGCAGGAGCCGAGTCAGATTCTCGGGAACACCGACGCGGGCGGGCTGCTCGGCTCGGATTCCGGGTCGGCGGTCTCGGGCTGGGACGATCAGCAGGGCAAGTCGAGCACGTACAAGTGGGAGACCTTCCTGACCAAGGACTTGAAGAGCGCGCTGCGGGATCGACTGGGGTTCAGCACGACTCGCAACGGGGTGTTCGGACTGTCCATGGGCGGCAGCGCCGCGCTGCTGCTGGCCGCGTACTACCCCGAGCAGTTCGTGTACGCGGGCTCGCTCTCGGGATACCTGTACATGTCGGCGCCGGGGATGCGCGAGGCGCTGCGCCTGGCCATGCTCGCCGCGGGCGGCTACAACATCGACAACCTGGCGGCCGCGGGCAGCCCGGAGTGGAAGCGCCTGGACCCGTACGGTTTCGCGGCGCAGCTGCAGGCCAACGGGACCCGCCTGTACATCGGGTCGGGCAGCGCCCAGCCGGCGTCGCAGGACCTGTCCTCGTTCGACGCGGTCACCCTGGGCATGCCGCTCGAGGCCATCGCGCTGGCCAACACCAAGGCGTTCCAGACCAAGCTGGCCGATCTCGGCTACGACAACGTCAGCTACGACTTCCCCAGTCTGGGCCTGCACAACTGGGGCAACTGGGAGCAGATGGCCAAGCGGATGATTCCGGATATGGCCTCCCGGATCGGCAAGCCGCTGCCCGCGGGACAGAAGCCCCCGGGTGAGGGTCAGCCGCCGGGCGAGGGCCCGCCGCCCGGTGAGGGGCAGCAGCCGCCGAAGTAGGCGCAGGCCGGCTGTACCGGAACGAAAAGAGCCGCCGCCGTTCGATATCGAACGGCGGC